>NZ_SPQN01000024.1 GCF_004571065.1 Geodermatophilus sp. DF01-2 | reverse complement strand
CCGAAAGACTCCATTCCTCGATCGGCAACATGCCGCCCATCGAGAAGGAAATGGAGTATGCTAGTTCCATCGCCTCACGCCGTGAGGTGGCCTGATCGCCACCCTCCATCGGTTCCAGGACGGTTCATCCGTCTCGATGACACGGCTCCGGATTGTTCGTATGCGACGCGGTGCGGCCATCGCGGCGGACACGTCCGTGTGGGCGGAGAGATCGCGCACCGTGGACGCGGTGGCATTTAGCAGCGGGAGCGAGCCGGACCGGAAGGCCTCGTATGCCACGGCGACGGGCAGCCAGGTCACCCGGTCGGCTTCGCCGCCGACGTCCCGAGTGTGCTGGCCTGCGGGCAGCTCAGCGAGGAAGAACCGGGTGTCGAAGCGGCGGGGCTGCCACTCCGGCGTGATCCAGTGCGCGAAGGCCGGAGCAGGTCCGCTCGCAACAGCAGCGCCCGTGCCCGGAGGAAGTTGCTGAGGGCCAGCGTGCCGTCGATGAGTGCCAGCCGGTCCCGTTCCCAGTCCTCCCCCGTGGTGTCCGTGACCTGCCTCCCGTCTTGGCGCGCGGCGAGCAGGACGCCGGATTCCTCGAACGTCTCACGGACGGCGGCACACACCAGCGCGGCGGCCAGCTCGGTGTCGCAGGAGAGGGCCTCGGCCCACGTCGTGGGTGGATGTCCGACCCAGGGCACCCCACCGTCGCGGTCGCGGGGGTCGACGGCTCCTCCCGGGAACACGTGCATCCCCGCCGCGAACGCCATCGTGGGGCGCCGGCGGAGCAGGTAGACCTCAAGACCTCGCGCGCCGTCCCGCAGGAGGACGACGGTGGCGGCGTCGCGCGGTTCGACGACCTCGGTGGAGCCACTGAGGTACTGCCTGATCAATTTCTTCACGTCGCCCGTCATCCCAACCTCTCTCGTCCCCCCGCACCGCCCGCTCGGTCGCGGTGACATCGACGATCCCGGGACCGCCCGCGCCGTCTCCTCCCGGCCGAGATCCGCACGCACCACTGCCCCTGTCTATTCGAGGACCGAGCCGCCGTGTGTCCGGGCGGCGGGACGGGCTCAGCACCGGATCACCGTCGCGAAGCGGGTGAGGCTGAAGAAGTAGTCCCCCTCGGCGGCCCCTGAGCGGATGTCGGCCCGCCAGGCCTCCACCAGTTCGGGCTGTCGGCGCCCCACGAAGTGGGCGATGGTGGCCAGCATGCCCATGCTGTAGGTGTCCGCCCGGGTGTCGGTCTCCACCAACGGCACGGCATGCACCTCGGCGCAGGTGAATCCTGCCGCGCGTGCCATGGGCAGCAGGTGGGCGGGGAGATGCGGATGGACGCAATGCTCGTCCCAAGCGCGCAGCACCGTGTCGGTCCTCGTGTCGTCCGCGCTGTGCCAGATGCAGGACCGCCAGTCCGTGTCCAGGATGACCGCGCGTCCTCCCGGTCTCAGGACGCGGTGGATCTCGGCAAGCGCCCGGGCGATGTCGGGGACGTATTCGAGGACCTGGACGGCCACGACCCCGTCGCATGTCCCCGGGGCGAGCGGTACGGCCGTTGCCTCGCCGAGGACAAAGAGGCACCGCTGGGCGACTCCTGCCGCGACCGCCCTGGAAGCTGCGGCCTGGACCATCCCGGGTTGCCGGTCGAGGGCGATGAATCGCCCGTCGCCGCTCGTCTCCGCAGCCAGCTCGCTGGTGAGGTGCCCGGGTCCGCAACCGAGGTCCAGGAGAGTCTCGCCGGGCCGGGCGTCGAGCAGTCGGCGGGTCACGGTCCGCTGCGCCCTCACAGCCGGCGAGTCGTAGATCCGGGCCAGGCCACGTGGGTCGAAGCGCGGCGGTCCCATCACCTGATCACCCGTGGCCCGGTCCGGGACGCCCCCTCGGAGGCCTCCACCACCACGGGCGTCCGCCGGCCCAGGGCCGTCACCAGCAGACGTCGCCCGACGAGCATCAGGACCGCGGCCAGGGCCAGGCTGCAGGCCGCCGCCCGCCAAGCCGCCTCGAACGAGAACGCCCCTACGAGGAGTCCGAAGAGCCCTGGTCCGGAGGCTCCGCCGACGAATGCGCCCACCTGGATGATGCTGGTCGACACGGCTGGGGATCCCGGACTGGACCGGACGACGGCGAAGATCAGCAGTCCGGGCCAGGACCAGCCGATCGCGAAGGCCGCCAGCGCCCCGACCACCAGGGCAGTCGTTCCCCCGGTGGCCAGGAGGAGCAGACTGACCGCCCCCACGGCGAGCTGTCCGGCGACGACGGGAAGGTTCCGCCCGCCCCGGCGGTCCGCCGCCACCCCGGAGAGGATGCGGGCGGTGATGCTGAGCAGGCTCGCGGCCGCCAACAAGAGACCGGCGGCACCGGCTCCCACGCCGATGTGGACCGACCAGATCACCAGATAGGCCCCGAGCGCATTGGTCCCCGCACTCGCCAGACCGGTGCCGATGGCGATCACGATCAGGGACGCGGTAGCGGTTGCCACCACCGCGTCGAAGGGCGGTCCGCTCGCACGCCCGGTCCGCTGGGGCCTGCTGGCCACCTGCGGCGCTACGAGAGCCATCGTGAGAGCGAAGGCTGCTGCGCCCGCGTACGCCCAGCGCCAACCCAACGTGAGCCCGATCGCCGGCACCGCCAGCCCGCCGAGCAGCGTGGAAATCGGGATGGCCGACTGCTTGACCCCGAATGCCACGCCCTGTCGGCGAGCCGGTACGACCTGCGCCAAGAGCACGTTGGCCGAGACCTGTCCCATCGCGTTGCCCAGCCCCCCGACGACGAGAAAGGCGAGCAGGAATGCGTAGGACACCGGGAACAGGGCGATCCCCAGCAGGCTCACCACGGCCAGCAGACCTGCCACAGCCGGGCTCGCTCGTCCACCGAGACGCTCGGCCAGGCGACCGGCCGGCACCGATCCCAGCGCAGCCGTGGCGAAGAACACCGTGGCAGCCGTCCCGACCTGGGCGTTGCTGACCCCCAGGTCCTGCTGGACGAGCACGGCCTGAGCCGTCAACAAGAAGATGGGCAGCGTGCCCATCGTTGTGACGCCGGCCGCCACGAGCATCGTCCGGATCATGTAAGGCCATCACCTTCGTTCCCCGCCCGACCGTCCGAGGGTCCGCTTCGTTGGCGGGGTCACATGCCGATGAGATCCGCCTTCGCGATCGTGTTCCGCAGGATGCGGATCGATGCGGCGTCGACCATGTCGCCGTCCACGGCGACGGCGCCCAGGCCCTGCGCCTCGGCCTCCTCGTAGGACTTGGCCAGCGCGCGCGCCCGGTCGACGTCCTGCTGCTCCGGGGAGTAGACGTCGTTCGCGATGGCGAGCTGACTGGGGTGGATCGCCCACTTGCCAATGAACCCAAGCGTGGCCGACCGGATCGCCTCGCGGCGGTAACCGTCCGGGTCTCCGAAGGCGGCGAACGGGCCGTCGATCGGGTCGATCCCGGCGGCTCGCGCAGCCACGACGATCTTGTTGCGGGCGTAGTGCCAGATGTCCCCGGGATAGCGGCTCTCGTCCGATCCGCCGACCGCGCTGGTGTGGACGCCCTGGGACGCGGAGAAGTCGCCGGGCCCGAAGATGATCGCTTCGAGCCGTGGTGAACAGCGTGCGATCTCTTCGACGTTGATCAGCGCCTCGACCTCCTCGATGAGGACTTCGAGACCGATCCGCCGGGTCCACCGGTGCTTCGCTTCAATCTGGCTCAGCAGCGTTTCCACGAACCACACATCACGGGGGGTGCGCACCTTCGGGATGATGAGGACGTCGAGGAACTCCCCCGCACCCTCGACCACCTCGATGATGTCCTCGTAGGCGTACTCGGACTCGACGTTGTTGATCCGGACGGCGCGCGACTTCCGCCCCCAGTCCAGAGTGGTCAGCGCAGTCACGATCTTGCCGCGGGCCGCGGCCTTCTCACTCGGCGCCACGGCGTCCTCGAGGTCGAGGAAGACGAGGTCGGCGTCACTGGATGCGGCCTTCGCCATCATCTTCTCGCTGCTTCCGGGGGTGGAAAGCTCACTGCGACGCAGTCGGGTGGGGGGCATGGACGGTCTCCTCGGGACGGTTCGAACAGGGGATGTCGGGGCCGCCTCGGTGGTCCCACCGGCGGCCTGCAGGATCTCGGGCGAGTGCTCACCCAGGAGGGGCGCACGGCGATGCGGGCCGAGCGGCGTGCCGGTCATCTTGATCGCGCTCCCGACGACGGTGACCGTGCGCTCGGCGCCGGGCTGCTCCAGTTCCAGAAGCATGGAGCGGGTCGCCACATGGGGATCCGTGACGATGCTGTCGGCGGTGTTCACCGGTCCGCTGGGAACCCGACCTCCCAGGACCTGGGCGATCTCCGCACGGGTGCGCACGGTCGTCCAGTCCTCCAGCACACCGCGGACCACGGCCGCGTTGCGGACGCGTGCCTCGTTGGTCGCGAAGTCGGGGTGCAGGGCGAGCTCCGGCCGACCGATCAGCTCGCTCAGCAGCCGCCATTGGTGGTCCCAGGGCGCCGCAATCGTCACCCAGCCGTCGCGAGCGCGGATGAGATCGAAAGGACAGAAGAGCGGGTGACCGCTGCCCTCCGGCTCGGGCACGACGCCGAGGTAGGAGTACTGGTAGACGATCCTCTCGCACAGCGCCAGCACCCCGTCGTACATCGCCACGTCTACGAACTGCCCTTGCCCGGTCTGCCGGGCATGCTGGAGGGCCGCGACCGCACCCAGGGCAGCGAGCGTGCCGGGGAAAATGTCCCCGACACCCGGACCGACCTTCGTCGGCTGGCCCGGCCCCGGCCCGGTGATGCCCATGAGGCCCCCCATCGCCTGGGCGACCACGTCGAACGCCGGCCAGTCCTGATAGGGCGATGCGCCGGTGCGAGGGTCACCGAAGCCCCGCACCGCCGTGTAGACCAACCGGGGGTTGCGCGCGGCCAGCGTCTCGTACGACAGACCCAAGCGCTCCATGACCCCCACGCGGTAGTTCTCGACGAGGAGATCGGCCCCGTCGACGAGGCAAAGCAGCTGTTCCCGCCCGGCCTCGGAGGTCAGGTCGAGGACAATGCTGCGCTTGTTCCGGTTGACGCTCTGGAAGTAGCCCCCGTAGGCGCGAACCTCGTCCTCGACCACGAACGGCCCCTGGTTCCGGATCGGGTCGCCGTCCGAAGGCTCGACCTTGATGACGTCGGCCCCCAGATCGGCGAGCAGCATCGTGGCGAACGGGCCGGCGAGCATCCTGGTGAGATCGAGAACCACGACGCCGGTGAGCGGCCCCGGCATCCCGCCTCAGCTCTTTCCGAGGAGCGCGTCCGAGATGATGCGCAGCTGGATCTCGGACGTGCCCTCGAAGATCTTCGTCAGCCGGGCATCGCGCCAGTGCCGCTCGACGGCGAAGTCGGTGGTGTAGCCGGCTCCGCCGTGGATCTGCAGCCCCTCGCTCGTGACCTGCTCGGCCATCTCGCTCGCGAACAGCTTCGCCATCGACGCCTCCGTGTCGCAGCGGCGGCCTCCGTCGATCTGCGTGCACACGTGGTACATCAGCTGGCGGGCAGCCTCGATGCGCGTCGCCATGTCGCCGATCTTGAACCGGATGGCCTGGAAGTCACCAATGGGACGGCCGAACTGTCTGCGCTGCTGCGCGTATGCGACCGAGTCCTCCAGGGCGCCCCGGGCCAGGCCGATGGCTCGGGCCGCCGTGTGCGCTCGGGCCACTTCCAGCCCGCCCATGGCGATGTAGAAGCCCTTGTCCTGCTCGCCCACCATGCTCTCCGCGGG
Source organism: Geodermatophilus sp. DF01-2 (assembly GCF_004571065.1). GTDB lineage: Bacteria > Actinomycetota > Actinomycetes > Mycobacteriales > Geodermatophilaceae > Geodermatophilus. The sequence goes on along the minus strand of NZ_SPQN01000024.1, from coordinate 37,981 downwards.
GACGCGGAAGTCGTCGAAGGACAGTTCCCAGGTCTTCCATCCCCGGTACCCGACCTTGCGGACGGGGGTGCCGCTGACCCCCGTCGGCAGGCTCCCGCGCTCCTTCTCGACCAGGAAGGCGCTGATCCCCCGGTGCCGTCGCGCCGGATCGACGACCGGATCGGTCCGGGCGAACAGCATCATGTAGTCGGCGCCGTCGGCGAAGGTGCACCACATCTTCTGTCCGTTGACGACCCAGTGGTCGCCGTCGCGCACCGCACGGCAGGTCAGATTGGCCACATCGGATCCGGCCTCGGGCTCGGAGAGCGCGTAGGAACCGAGGAAGTCCCCGCGGGCCATCCGGGGCAACAGGCGACTGCGCTGCTCGGCGCTGAAGCCGCCACCGAGGCCGTTGCCGCGTGCCACCAGGCTGGCGACACTCATCCAGGCACGCGCCAGCTCCTCGGCCACCAGGCAGTACTCGAAGACGCCCAGTCCGAGCCCTCCGTACTCCTCCGGGATGAGGATGCCGAAGAACCCGAGCTCGCCCATCTTCTCGCGCATCGCCATAGGGATCTCGCCGTTGATCGGGTCGAGCTCGTTGGCCACGGGCAGCACCTCGCGCATGGCGAACTCGCGGGCCATCGCCTGGATGGCCAGCCGGTCCTCGGTGAGGTACGACGAGTCGCTTGCCTCGGAGCCGAGCTCACGGTGCCAGCTCATCGTCATGACGGCCCTCCGGCGGCCGAGGGGCGGCGGAGCGTGCGGATCCAGTCCGCCGCGGAGTCCAGCGCCCGCAGCGCGCGGACCTGGGCGACGATCCGGTCGCGGTGCTCGGCGGCGAAGACGGCCCCCGCGAGATCGTGGAATTTCTTCTCCACCACGGTCCAGGGCAGGTCGTCCCCCGGCTCCCCGATGGGCCGGTCCGTGCTGACGGTCACCGCCTGCCCCGAGGACGGGGCATACGTCAGGACGGCTCCGGCAGTCGGCACCGCCTCGTCCGCGACCAGCTCCAGCCGTCCCGCCAGGTCACGCACGTCGGGGTCGGGCAACCGGTCATAGCTGGCCCACTCCACGGCGCCGTCCAGCAGCGCGACCGCCGTCTGGAAGTAGACGCTGAACTGGGCGTCGACCACATTGGCCGGGGCGGTCTTGTTCGGTTCCGTCCCGCCGACGATCTGGTAGGCGCGCGGAGAGATGCGCAGCCCGAGGCGGCCCGCGGACGTCGGCGGCCCGCCCAGCCGTTCCCGCACCTCGAGGGCGACGTCCACCGCCCCGTGGGTGAACCGACAGGACGGGTAGGGCTTGATCGCCGTCTCGGTCAGCACCCATCGCTCCCCGAGCTCCCGCACCAGCAGCTCAGGCGCCGGTGCGTTGCTGTAGCCGGCGAGCAGCCCGAATCGCCCTTCGAACGGTTGCGCAGCAGCCACCACGCCCGACTCGGCGAACGACAGGCAGAGTAGGGCGTCGTGCGAGGCCAGCCCCGGGTGCAGACGTTTGTTCCACGCACCGTTGGCCAGGTACTGCATGGAGCCCGACGCCATGGAGCCACCCAGCCCCCACGCGGCTGCCAGCCGGTCCGGGGAAAAGCCGAGCAGCCGTGCGCCGGCGGCGATCGCTCCGAAGATCCCGGCGACCGGGGTGATGTGGAAGCCACGGTCGTAGCCGGTCTGCCCGAGCGCCGCCCCGACCCGGCAGCACGTCTCGTAGCCGGCGGCGAGCGCCTCCATCAGCTGGCTGCCGGTTGCCCCGGTCCGTTCGGCGACGGCTAGGGCCGCCGGGATCACCGGCGCGCCAGGATGGAGCGACCCGTAGATGTTCGTGTCGTCGAAATCCAGGCTGTGGGCGAACGCGCCATTGAGGAGGGCGGCGTAGGGGAACGGGTATCCGCGGTCGTCCCCCACCACCGTGCCCGGACCGTCCGCCGTCGCCAGGCTCGTCACCCCGCCGCGGATGGCGTCACTAGACTCCGACCGGGCCCCGGCGAACGCCGTCAGACCGACGAAGTCGAGCAGACACTGTTGCAGGCGCTCGACCGCCGGCTCCGGCAGGTCCCCTGCGTCGATCCCGCTGACGAACGTGGCCAGCCGGAGGGTCAGGTCCCCTGCCACCACCTCCGGTTCGGTGAGCGCGGTCATGCGGTGATGCCGCTCTCGCGAAGCTTGGCGACCGCGCCGGGCTCGAGCCCCAGCTCCGCCAGTAGCGCGTCCGTGTGCTCACCGAGCAGGGGCGGTCCGAGCTCGTTCACCGTCTCCAGGCTCGAGAACTGCGGCGGGTAGTCCAGGACCTTGACCTTGCCGACGGCGCTGTCCACCTCCCGGACCATGCCGCGGTGATGCATGCGGGGATGGTCGAGACCCTCGTCGAACTCGTTGAGGGCGCCCGAGGGGATGCCGACCTCGTGGAACCGGGCCAGCCAGTACGCCTGTGGCCGGCTGCCGATCGCACCCTGGACGATCTCGCTGAGGGCCTCCCGGTTGGCCAGCCGGAGCCCGTTCGTCAGGTAGTCGGGATGGTCGACCAGCTCTAGGTGGTCGATCGCCTCGCAGAACCGCTGCCACTGGTCCCGGCTGCCGGCGCCCGCGGCGACGATCACGCCCTTTCCGTCGCCGGCCCGGTAGGTCCCGTAGGGGAACATCGTGTGGTGGTGCAGCCCCACACGCCCGGGCCGCTGCCCCTGGTACCACCACATGTACGGGAAGTAGCCCGTCCAGGTCATGACCGAGTCGAACAGGGCGAGGTCGATGTCCTGTCCCTGCTGCGTGCGCTCCCGGTGGAATAGCGACTGCAGGATCGAGGTCGTCGCGTACATCGCCCCGGACAGGTCGGCCACCGAGAGGCTGATTTTCGCCGGTTCGTCCTGCGTCCCGTTGGTGGTGATGAGTCCCGTCTCTCCCTGGATGATTAGGTCGAGCGCGCTCCGCTCGGCGTAGGGCCCGTCCTGACCGAAGCCGGAGATCCGGCACAGAATCAGGTCCGGCCGCGCTTCCCGTATGCGCTGCGGGGTGAGCCCCCACCGCTCGAGGGTGCCCGGCACGAAGTTCTCCACCAGCACGTCGGCCCGGGCGACCAGCTGGAGCAGGATGTCCTGCCCCTCCGGCTGCGAGAGGTCCAGCGCGATGCTCTCCTTGCCCGGGTTGACCCAGACGTGACCGGAGCACATCCCGTTGACGTGGGTGTCCCACTCCCGGATGAGGTCGCCGGAGCCGGGCCGTTCCACCTTGATCACGCGCGCACCCATCTGCGCCAGGAGCCGCGTGCAGAAGGGGCCGGCCACCCCCTGGGTGAGGTCGACGACCGTGATCCCGTCCAGCGCCGAGTTCACGACCGACCTTCGTTCCCGTGCCCGTCGTCGGCTGCCCAGTGGGACCGGCGCTTGACCAGCAGTGTCCGTTCCCCCTGCACGACCTGGGACCCGTCTGTCTTCCGACCGGTGAAGCGGTACACCACCACCCCGGCGTCCGGGCGCTCGTCGCTGTCGCGGACCTCGAGCACTTCGCTGCTCGCGTACAGCGTGTCGTCCCGGTAGACCGGCGTGGAGAGCCGGATGGCGCTGAGGCCCTGGTCCATAAATGCGTTCTCGCTCATGTCCTCCGAGGTGAGCCCCACGACCATGGCGACGGTCACCGCGCCCATCACCAGTCGCTCGGAGAAGATCCCGTCCATCATGTGCTGCATGTAGTCGAGATTGAAGTGCGCCTGAGCGGTGTTCATGGTCACGTGGGTAATCCACAGATTGTCGTTGTTGTCGATCGTGCGGCCACGGGGATGGTCGTACACGTCACCCACACGGAAGTCTTCGAAATAGTTGTCGACACTGGTCACTGGCATCGCTCGATCCTTCCTTCTCGACCTCAGCGCTCGCCGAGGATTCGTCGGGCGATGACCTCGCGCTGAACATCGCTGGTTCCCTCGCCGATTGGCAGGAGGCCGGAGTCGCGCCAGTACCGATTGACGTTGGCATCCCGCGCATAGCCGTTGCCGCCGTGGATGTAGAGCGCATCCCACGCCGCCTTGTGCGCCATCTCGGAGGCGAAGAGCTTGGCCATTCCCGCTTCCAGGTCGGCGCGCTCACCCTGGTCGAACTTGGCCGCGGCCGTGTATCCCAGCGCCCGGGCGGCCTCGATCTGGGTGCGCATCTCCGCCAGCTTGAAGCGAACGGCCTGGAAGTTGGCGATGGGCTGGCCGAACTGAACACGCTGCTTGCTGTACTCGACGGCCGCCTCGTAGGCGGCCCGCGCCAGCCCGATGCAGCGGAAGGCAAAGGTGATGCGGGCTGTCTCGTACCCACCCATCAACTGGCGGAAGCCCTTTCCTTCCTCCTCGCCGACCAGGTTCGACGCCGGCACCTCGAGGTCGTCGAAGTGCAGCGAGTAGGAGTACATCCCGTGATAACCCGAGGTCGGGATGTGCGTACCCGTGAGATGGGGGGGCTCGAAGTCACCGGCCGGCTTCTCCACCATGAACAGACTGATTCCGCTGTGCTTGGCCACCGAGTTCGTCCGGGCGTAGGTGAACAGGACGTTCGCGCGATTGGCGAAGGTGCACCATTGCTTGGCCCCGTTGAGGATGTAGGTGTCCCCCTCTCGCCGCGCCATGGTCTTGATGTTCCCGGCATCCGACCCGGCCTCGGGTTCGGTGCCGGCGGACGCGGTCTGGATCTTTCCGGCGGCCATCCCGGGCAGGAAGCGATCCTTCTGCTGCTGGGTTCCGAAGCTGTTCAGGATGTGCCCGGTGATGGAGTTGCGGTGGATGACGCTGCCCACCGACAGGCTCGCCCTGGCCAGTTCCTCGGTCACCACGCACAGGGCGATGGTGTCCATGCCCAGGCCACCATGCTCGGCCGGGATGGCGACCCCGAAGAGCCCCATGTCGCCCATCTCGGCCAGCAGGTCCTCGGGGATCTGCTTGTCCTCCAGGTCGAGACTCGCCGCGACGGGCTCGACCTTGCGTTCGGCGAACTCACGGGTGGCGCGCTGCAGGGCGAGATGGTCGTCGGTCAGAAAGCTCATCGGTTTGCCTCCGCGTTCCGCATGCGAGAAAGGTTGCTGCGCCGGTATCCGAGGACCTCGTCACCTCGCTGGTTCAGACCCGTGGTCCGCCATTCGACGATCCCCCAGCCGGGGCGGGAGCCGGACGGTCGCTTTCCGAGGGTCACCGACCGGGCGGTGATCGTGTCGCCGTCGTAGACCGGGGTCCTGAACACCAGGTTGTCGACACCCAGAAAGGGGCCGCCGGCCTCGGAGAGGTCTTCGACCGAGAGTCCGAGCACGGTGGTGTAGACGAGCAGAGGGTTGATGAGGATTCCGTCGTAACCGAGTCGACGTGCGTACTCGACGTTGAAGTACAGGGGGTTGTAGTTCATGGTGACGTTGCTGTAGGTCATGCTCTCCGAGGCCGTCACCGTGCGGCCCCAGTGGTGCTCGAAGGTCTGTCCGATCTCGAAGTCCTCGAACAGGAGTCCGCGCTCCCTACGTATTGCTGTGGTCATGAGTTCTCCACTCCCTGCTTCTCCGGGGCGATGCACATCGTCACGAGCTGACCGATGTCATCGAGGTCTTCGATCCGGGTAAACGTTCGGGCGATGTCGTGCACGACCTCGGCACTCAGCTCGCGGCCGGCATTGGCCGCGAACTTCGCCGTCACCTCGGCCTCCGACAAGGGGAACTCCGGTGTGCCACGGCTGGCGGGGACCCGTCTGCGCAGGCTCCGGCCATCGACGGTGTGGAGTACGACCTCGCCCGGGAAGTGCCGGGGGTAGTCGCTCTCCGGGTCGGGGCCGCACGTCACCCGGGACGCCACGGCCAGCACGTCCGGGTCGTCCAGTGGCGCGTCGTAGAAGCCGGCGAGGTCCACGCGTCCGTGGACGAGGGCCAGTGCGACCGCGTACTGCACGCTGAACAGTGCGTCGTAGATCGTCGGTGGTGCCGTCTTGCGGTCCGCGGGCTCAGTCACCACCGGCATGAGCCGGATCGAGGTCGGGCAGTCGATCCGCCGCACGTCGTCCAGGGCGGTGCCCTGGGCGGACAGCTCGGCGCGCAGCTCCAGGGCCGCGTCGATGAAGGCGTGCGTGAAGTGACAGCACGGATAGGGCTTGAGGGCGATCTCGGCCGTCATCCACCGGCTGCCGAGGTCGTCGAGGCCGAGCGCACCGCGGTCGGGGACCGTGCCGAGGTGACTGGCGTAGAGGCCGTGCGGTCCTTCGAAGACCGTCGCCGGGCCCACGAAGCCTTCCTCGGCCATCGTGGCGGCGACGATCGCGCTGTGCGCCGCCCAGCCGGGGTGCATGCGCTTGAGCCAGGAGTTGTTGATCTCCAGGATGCCGGCGGCCTGACTGCCGGCGAGACCCAGCGCGTGCACGAGCGTCTGCTGCGGGAGGTCCCGCAGTTTTCCGGTGCCGCACACCGCGGCGAAGGTTCCCATGATCCCCGTGGGGTGGAACCCCCGGTCGTGGAATCCGCCCGAGCCCGCCGCGGCGAGCCGGCAGCCGACCTCCAGGCCGATCACGTAGGCCAGCAGGGTCGAGGCGCCGTCGGCGTGCTTCTGCTCGGCGACCGCCAGCGCGGCCGCGAGCGCCGGCGCAGTCGCGTGGTGGATGGCCTCGATGTGGGTGTCGTCGAAGTCGAGGCCGTGGATGAGCGTGCCGTTGACAAGCGCCGCCGACGGCGCGGGAAGGGCCGTGCCGAAACCGAGGACGCGGCTGTCGCGCCCGGCACCGAGGCGGCTCCCCGCGCGATGCACGGCACGACCGAAATCCATTCCGGACGAGGCGACCGCGATACCCAGCGCGTCCAGCATGTGCAGCCGGGCACGGGCAAGCACGGGTGCGGGCACATCGTCGATCGACAGGTCCCGAACGAAATCCGCGATGTTCGCGGAAACGGTCGTCCGTGTGGCGCTCTGCACTATCGTCATTGACGGTCCTCGGTTCACAGGGCAGCAGGAAAGAATGCTTTGCGGACGGTCTCGTCCTCAAGCAGCTGACTACTCGGGCCGGTGTGGCGGACCCGTCCCATCTCCATCACGTAGGCGCGGTGACTGGCCTGCAGCCCCTGTTTCGCGTTCTGCTCGATGAGCAGGAAGGCGAGGCCCGTTGCGGCATTGAGCTCACCGATCCGCTCGAAGACCTCGGCGGTGAGCGCCGGGGACAGGCCGGCGGAGGGCTCGTCCATCAGGACCAGCTCGGGCTCGAGCATCAGCGCGCGGATGATCTCGAGCGCACGGCGTTCACCGCCGGAGAGCACGCCAGCAGGTCGTGACCGCAGGTCGCGCAGGTGCGGGAAGAGGTCGAGCATCTCCTCGATACGCTGCCGCACACGGGCCTTGTCGCGCACCGTGTACATGCCCATCTCGAGGTTCTCCTGCACCGTCATCCCGGGGAACACGGTCGCCAACTGCGGAACGATCCCGATGCGCGAATGCAGGACCGCCTCCGGAGCGAGTCCGGTGATGTCCTTGCCCTTGAAGGAGACCCGCCCGGCGGTGACCTGAGCCAGGCCGTAAATGGCCTTGAAGAGGGTGGACTTTCCCGACCCGTTGGGTCCGACGATGCAGACCACCTCGGCCGGTCGCACCTCGATGTCGATGCCCTGCAGCACGTCCAGACCGCCGTATCCGCCGTGCAGGTCGGTCACCTGGAGGAACGGCTCCTCGGTTGCCACCTCAGGCTCCGAAGTACGCGTCGACGACTTCGTCGTTCCTGCGCACCTCGTCCGGAGTGCCGACGGCGAGCTCCTCGCCATGGTGCAGGACGACGACCCGGTGGCACATTCGCATGATGAACTCCACGTTGTGTTCGATGAGGAGGAACGCGACGCCCTCCTCGCGATTGAGCGACTTGATGTGATCGGACAGCTCGGCGATGACGGTCGGGTGCACGCCGGAGGTCGCCTCGTCTAGCAGGACGATGCTCGGCCGCGGCATCACCGCCATGCCGAACTCGAGCAGGCGGCGCTGACCGCCGGACAGCGTGCCGGCGGGCGCGTCGACCAGCCGGGTCAGTTTGACCAGCTCGATGAGGTGGTCCGCGCGCGCTCGCGTCGCCCGGTCGGCGCTGCGGAATATCCCCGCGAGCCCGACGCCGCCCCACTGGCGTGCCAGCCACATGTTCTCGCGGACCGAGAGCGATCCGAAGATCCGCAGCTGCTGGAACGTGCGCGCCAGCCCGATGCGGGACAGCCTGTGCGCCGGCCGGCCGGTGACGTCCTTGCCGTGGAACATGACCGATCCCTGTGTGGGCCGGAGTTCGCCCGCCATGCAGTTGACCAGCGTCGTCTTGCCGGATCCGTTGGGACCGATCAGTCCGAGGATCTCGCCGCCGAAGACCGTGAAGTCGACCTCGTGCAGCGCACGTATCCCCCCGAAGTGCTTGGAGAGCTTCCGGGCCTCCAGGATCGGCTTCGCGTCCACCGGACGATCACTCACGGGAACGCTCATCGGTGACCCCCATGCGACATCGACGAAGCAAGCTGTTTCGTCACACGACGGAAGTGCCGGACGAGCGGTGCCCGGAGGCGATTCCGCCTAGCACCGACGATGCCCTCGGGCATGAGCAGGACGACCGCCAGCAGGAACAGTCCGAGGATGAGCAGGTGCAGCTGGACGAAGTTCTGCGCGAGGACGTCTCGGACGATCACCACCGTCACCGCACCGACCAGCGGTCCCCAGATGGTGCCCAGCCCGCCGACGAGCACAACGAGCGCCAGGTAGAGCAGGAGCTCGTCCCGGAACAGGATGAGCGGGTCGACGAACGTGTTCTGGTAGGCCCATACCGCACCCACCACGGAGGTGAGCGAGCCGGCCACGACGAAGGCCGCCACTTTGACCGCCGTCGTGTTCACCCCCCGGGCCGCGGCACCCTCCTCGTCCTCCCGCACGGCGAGCAGACACGACCCGAGCTGCGATCTCCGGACGAAGGCCAGGAGCCCGATGCTGACGACGGCCATGGCGAGGAACGCGTAGTAGAAGTACGTACGACCGTTCGGGTCCGTCCACGGCGGGATCGTGATCCCGACGCCCCCACCGGTGATCGGCAACAACCCGGCGATCTCCCGCGTACCGAGGAACGCCCCGAGCATCGCGATCGAGAAGTACACCCCCCGCACCCGGAGCAGCGGGACGCCGATGAGCAGGGCAAACACGGCAGCGAACGCCAGCGCGATGGGCAAGGTGACGAGCAGCGGTACGTCGTAGCGGGTGATCAGGATCGCGGTGACGTAACCGCCGATGCCGAAAAACACGGCGTGACCGAAGTCGATGTAGCCGGTGTACCCCGAGATAAGATTCCAGTTCGCTCCCAGCGCGGTGTACATCGCCACGTTCGCCAGAAGCAGCAGCGTCGAATCGGTCGGGCCGAACAGCGGTATGGCCACCGCGACCAGCAGCCCGACCGCCACCGCGGCGGACCGGATCCACGGTCGCCGGGCACCAGGGCGCTCCGGAGGTGCGACCGGCAGGTCGGCGTCGGCGGCGGACTGGGATTCGGGGTCGGCGAGCGCTTGCCTCTCGTCAGCCATCGGTCATCAGATCCCTCATGTCTGGTGATGTGGTCGGCCTGCTGATCACGTGTGGTCCGCCCGTCACGCGTGGCCTGCCGTCGCCCGGGCGCCCGCCACGCCGCCCGGACGCAGCGCAAGAACGACGACGAGGAGGATGAAGGCCACTGCGGCACCCAGCCCCGTTCCGATCTCGGGGACGTAGGCTCCGACGTAGCTCTCGGTGAGCGCCACCAGCGCCGCTGCGAGGACGATGCCGCGCATGCTGCCCAGCCCGCCGAGAGCCACAATCGCGAAGACCTTGAGGGTCAGTGGCGGGCCGGCGAACGGGTAAAACGGCTCGATGGAGCTGAGCAGGGCGCCCGAGACCGTGGTCAATCCGATCGCGACCGCGACGGCCAGACCGTAGACCTTCTTCAGGTCGATGCCGACCAGGCGGCCGGCCTCCTGGTTCTCGGACACGGCCCGCATCGCCTTGCCGGGACGAGTGCGGTGGAGGAAGAGCCACAGCAGGCCGAGCACGCTGAACGCCGCCACCGCATTGACCGCCCCGATCAGCGGCACCCGGACCCCGAGGACGCCGAACCCGGTTGCCGCGTACGGCACGTCGGTCACCCGGGCGCTCGATCCGAAGGTCAGCGTCATGAGGCTCTGCATGACGATGGCCAGCCCGAAGGTGGCCAAGAGCGTCATGAGGAAGTGCTGCCCCAGGAGCGGCAGCACGACCGCGCGGCTGACCAGCCAGCCGAGTCCCGCGCCGACCAGTCCGATCAGCGGGGCCGCCAGATAGGGATCCCACCCGAACTCGCCGAATCCCCACCAGGCGAGGAACGCGCCCAGCACGATGAACTCGCCGTGGGCGAGGTTCACCACCTTCAGTACGCCCCAGATGAGGGCGAGGCCCTGCGCCATAAGGGCATACAGCCCACAGAGCATGAGTCCGTTGAGGGTTACCTGGAAGAAGTAGTCCATAGCGGTTCCTGGGCTGCTCAAGGTGGTCGCGTCAGAGGTCCGCGGTCCCCGACGCCCTTACTGGCCGGCCTCGGAGTACTTCTGGAGCTGCCAGGTGGCGTCGTCGGGCAGCGGTGCCACCACGACCGTCTGGCCGTTCTGGATCTGGATCCCCGGCATGGGCTTGTTCTCGTTGATGCCGGTCTCGGTGAAGTCGACCGGGCCCAGGACGGTCTCGGTCTCCATGTCCAGCAGCGCCTGACGGACCTCGTCGGAGTCGGTGCTGCAGGCTTCCTCGATGGCCAGCTGCAACGCGACGCCGCTGCCGGTGCCCATGGTCGCCACGTACGGCGGCTCGCTCCCGTACTTCTCCTCGTACAGCGCTGCGTACTCTTCGGCGGTACCGAAGAACGGGCCCTCGAAGGGTGCGCTGCGGTGCCACTGGGTCGGACCGATGATCCCCTCGGCCGAGGCGCCGAGCTCCTCGATGAACTGGGGATCGGCCGGCCCGTTGACGAGGACCATGTAGTCCGGCCGGAAGGCGAGCTGTTCGGCGACACGGGTGAAGTTGAGCGCCGACTGGAAGGCCCCTGCACCGACGAACACGTCGGGATCGGCCTGGGCGACGCGCTGTACGGCGGCGGTGTAGTCGGCTTCCTGGGGAACGGTCTCGAAGGCGACGATCTCCATGCCCAGCTCGTCGGCCGTCGCCTGGGTGCCTTCGGCGACACTGGTCATCGGCGCATCGTCGATGTGCACGACGCCGATGGTCTCGGCGCCCGCGGCCTGCAGTGCCTCGAGCGTCGCGGCGGTGTAGTCCTCGGTCGGCGTGGCCAGACCGAACACGTACTTGAATCCACGGTTGAAGATGTCTTCGGATGCGCCGCCGCCGGACATGTTGATCACACCGTGGCGTTCCGCGATTGCGGACGTGGCCATCGTGAGGCCTGAGGAGTACGGGCCGAAGAGGAAGTCGACGTCGTCCTCGCTGATCAGCCGTTCGGTCAGCTGCGCGGCAGCTTCCGGGCTGGACTGGTCGTCGTAGTACACCATCTCGACCGGGCGCTTGGTGCCGCAGACGTCGATCCCGCCTTGCTCGTTCACCATGTCGACCCACATGTCGTAGCCGTTCCTGAGGCCACGGCCCTCCACGGAGTACTTGCCCGTCTCTGCGATGGCCGCGCCGATCCGGATGGGCCCGGTATCGCCTTCGCCTGCCTGCGCGTCCTGTTCGTTGCCCTGCCCGCCACATGCGGTCGTCATGAGCAGCAGGGCTGCCATGGCTCCAAGACCTCGTCGCACTGTGCACCTCACTGGATGGGCGAATGTCGGACAGTGGGCTGGACCCTAGGGATGTGATGTAGCTCATGTCAATGGGGGCCAGGAAATCGCCTGGAGTGTTGGCTGCCGACCAGCAACCCGTCTGAACGAAACCCACCAGGTCTGTACGGAACGGTCACAGATGGTTGCTCCATGAAAGTCCCACAGATACCGTTTGGTGGTATGACGCTGGATGAGGGCCTCCATCGGCCCTACGTTCGACCGGTTCGACGGGCGTACGAGCAGGTCGCTGACCAGATCCGGCAGTGGATCCTCTCCGGCGCCCTCTCCCCCGGCGACCGCCTTCCGACGGAGGAGGCGCTGTCCGAGCGCTTCGGGACGAGCCGCGGCACCGTTCGGGAAGCTCTGCGACTGCTGTCGTCAGAGGATCTGATCGTCACCCGCCCGGGAGGCGGGGGCGGCAGCACGGTCAGCCATCCGAACCCCACCCGTATCACGGACTCGCTACGGGTATCCCTGTCCCTGCTGGTGGGGGTCAGCGGGCTGTCATCGGGCGAACTCGTCCAGGCCCGCGAGATCATGGAGGTGCCCGGGGCAGCATTGGCTGCGGAGCACCGTGCGGCGGACCACCTCGCCACGCTGTCGACCCTGCTGCCCGAGCACCCGGAGCAACTTGACCCGGACCACCTGTTCGAGATCGACCGGGCCTTCCACGAGACCCTGTTGCGGGCGAGTGGCAACCGTCTTCTTCCGCTCATCGCCTCGTCCGTCTACGAGGTGAACGCCCGCCGGGTGCAGCGGAACCGGGTGGCACCCGGGTTCTGGCGGCTGGTTGTCGACCAGCACCGGGACATCTATCAGGCAGTGCTGGCGAGCGACGCTGCCGCCGCTGCCCGAGCGATGACTCTGCATCTACAGGAGCTCGCTCGCCTCTACGACTACATGGATTCCCGCCTCAAGTCCGACGCAGCTCCCGCCGACGTTCCGGAGCCCGTCACCCATGACTGAGGGACACGTGAAGGTCGGGCTCTTCCTCACCAACCAGCATCCTCCGGGCACGGACATGGCCCACAAGCTGGACGAGCAGCTCGCCATGCTGCGCTACGCCCGTGACAGTGGTTGGGACTCGGTCTGGGCGGGTCAGCACTACCTGGGCGAGGACTTCGCCATGCTGCAGCCGGCACCCTTTCTCGGCCGGCTGGCTGCCGACGCCGGAGACATGACCCTGGGCTTGGGCATCATGCTCCTTGCCCTGCAGAATCCGGTGGACGTGGCGGAGACCGTGGTATCCCTGGATGCCGTGTGCGGCGGCCGCTTCGTCTTCGGAGTGGGCCTGGGCTACCGGGACGTCGAGTACGACGCATTCGGCGTGGACCGCGGCGAGCGGCTGCACCGGTTCACCGAGAACCTGCGGATCACGACGGCGCTGCTCCGCGGCGAGCGCGTCAGCGCCGACCTGCCGTGGTGCCGCTTGGACGATGTCAAACTCGCCGTGACTTCCGTGCAGGAGCCCAGCCCACCGCTGTGGATGGCGGCCAACAGCGACGGGGCCGTCCGCCGGGCCGCCCGGAGCGCCGACACCTGGATGATCAACCCGCATGCGCGACTGGAGACGGTCGGCCGCCAGGTCGAGCTGTTCGGCAGCGAGCGCGCAGCAGCGGGTCGGTCCCCCGCGCGCGAGCTGCCCGCGGTCAAGGAGATTTTCTGCGGCCCTGACCGCGCCACGGCGCTGGAGATGGCGCGGCCGCACCTGGAGAACAAGTACAAGGTCTACGCGAACTGGGGCCAGGACAAGGTGTTGCCGGGCAAGGAATCCTTCGACATCCCCTTTGCCGAGCTCGAAGAGGATCGGTTCATCATCGGTTCGCCCGACGAGTGCCTCGCCCGCCTGCTGCCCTGGCGCGAGCAACTGGGAGTCGACCACTTTATCCTGCGCACCCACTGGAGCGGGATGCCGCTCGAGGACACCCTCGCCTCCATGCGACTGCTCAGCGACGAAGTAGTGCCCGAGCTCCGCCGTGCGGTTCCCGCGACCACCGACGCGCCATGAGACCGCTCGCAGATCTGCGCATTATCGCCATCGAGCAGTACGGGGCCGGCCCCTTCGCAACCCTCCAGCTGGCTGATCTGGGAGCCGAGGTCATCAAGATCGAGGATCCGCGCACCGGTGGCGACGTCGGCCGCCATGTCCCGCCCTACAGCGAGGGGGACGACAGCCTCTTCTTCGAATCATTCAACCGGAACAAGCGCAGCGTCGTGCTCGACATCACCAGCTCTGCCGGACGAGAAGTACTGCTCGATCTGGTGGCAGTGTCGGACGTGGTCTTCAGCAACCTGCGCGGGGACCTCCCGGCCAAGCTCGGCATCCGCTACGAGGACCTCGCGGAAGCCAATCCCCGCATTGTGTGCTGCTCACTGTCCGGTTTCGGCATGACAGGTCCCCGGCGCGCTCAGCCGGCCTACGACTACCTGATCCAAGGCATGACCGGCTGGATGTCGTTGACCGGCGATCCCGAGGGGCCACCCGAGAAGACGGGCGTGTCCTTGGTCGACTACTGCGGCGGCTACGTCGCCACGATGGCCATGCTGGCCGGACTGCACGCCGCACGCAGGGACGGCCGCGGAATGGACTGCGACGTCAGCCTGTACGACACCGCGCTGGCGCTGCTGACCTATCCGGCGACCTGGCACCTCACCGCAAACTTCGTTCCCACACGGACCCGCCAGTCGGCGCATCCGTCACTCGTCCCGTGCCAGAACTTCCAGACCTCCGACGGCTGGATCGTGGTCGTCTGCGCCAAGGACAAGTTCTGGCAGCGGCTGTGCAAGGTCATGGACCGCGACGACCTGGCTCAGGACCTACGATTCGTCAGCGCTGCCGGCCGGCGCGAACACCGGGATGTCCTCCTACCGGAGCTCGAGACTTCCTTCCTCGCTCAGGACACCGGGCACTGGCTGGCGAAACTGGAGGAAGCCGGTGTCCCGTGCGGACCGGTGAATTCCATCGCGGACGCGTTGGCCGAGGATCAGACCCTGGCCCGCGAGATGATCGCCACCATCGAACATCCGCGCTTCGGCATGGTGCGAGAGGTCGCCAGTCCCCTCAAGGTGGGCGACGAACCGCTCAGCAACAGGCGGGCGCCACTGAAGGGCGAGGATGCCGACGACGTCTTCGGACAGCTCCTGGGCTACTCCCCCGAGAGGGTTGCCCGCCTGGCTACCGACATCCCGTCCGACTCCACGTAGTCGGCCGCAGCTCCGCGCCGTCCACGACCGATGGTCCCGAGCAATCTGTTCCAACGCCGATGGAAGGAGGCAGGACCGATGCCCACCGCTCGATCGGGTATGAGGACCCGGCGCACGTACGCGGCGAGGTTGTGTTGCAGCACCGTCGTGACCTACGAGGCAGCGAGCTTCGTCCCCGACGTCGGAGAGACAGTCCCTTGCCGTCGTCATGGTTTCTGCAGGGTTGACTCACGGGAGCAGAGCGATGGCCGGGGTGCCCGAAGCGCCGTCCGCGCCGTGCGCCGGAGGTCGCACGGCGAGCTAAAGGCCTTTCCTCAGGACACGGCCGACCACATCGATTCACACGCTGCGGGAGCAGCGGTTCACGCTTCGGGTCGTCACCGTGGCTCAGAAGGCCGGCCTCGTCGACGTCGACCTCGTCGCCGGCCGGGTCGTTCTCCGCGGTCGAGGTCCCGGGCGCGACCCGTGGCCGACCGCAGGTGAACGACTGGCGCAGCAGCCCACTGCAGCCAGCAACTGATCGCCGACGCGTCATCCCGCGAGGAGGGGAACGACGCGCTGGACGACCCCGGCAGGACTGACTGACCCTGCTATCCGGCTGGCCGCCCCGTCCCCATGTCAACGGCGGCCGAAAACTGGCTCTTCTGACGCTTGCGTGGATGGTTTCATGATCATCGGCCGGGAAGTTCCGGGCGACCGCCGCCCAGGGTGAGCATGGCCAGGGCGATCAGGGCGTGGGGGTCGGCGAAGCCCGAAGACACCGCCACGCTGCTGACCAACCTGCTGGTCGCTGAGCAGCTGCGTCGGGGCACCGGGGTCGGCGCCCGCGCCGCCTCCTGTCGTGACCAGGCGATCCTGGCGCTGCGCTGGTTCCGCGAGGAGGCCGACATGAAGTTGCCCGCCGCCGATACCCAGGTCTCGATCGCCACCGCCGACCGCTATCTGCACGAAGGCATCGGCGTGCTCGCCGCGCAGGCTCCCGACCTGCACGAGGTGCTCGAGCAAGGCAAGGCCGCCGGCTGGAGCCACGTCACCCTTGACGGCACGCTGATCGAGACCGACCGCTGCCGGGTCAAGAATCCCGACACCGGCCACGACCTGTGGTACTTCGGCAAGCACGGCGCCCTCGGCGGCAACGTGCAGGTCGTCTGCGATCCCGAGGGATTCCCGGCCGCCGTCTCCGAGGTCGAGCCTGGCTCGACCCACGATCTGGCCGCCGCACGCGCCACCGGCTTCCTCGGCGCGCTCTACGCCGCAGCCGCCCTGCTCGGACTACCGACGCTGGCCGACAAGAGCTACGACGGCGCCGGCGCCGGCGCCGGCATCCTCACCAAGGACCGCGGCCTGCAACCGGAAGGTGGGGCTCCACGGGCTTGGCGGCACGCCGTCATCGTCCCCCGGGGTGCGACGGTCCCCGGCCACGCCAGGGTGCGACGGTCCCCGGACGCGCGAGGGCCCTGCGCCCGCAATCAGGGAGCGGAGCCCGCCACGCCCCAGGCGCCCTTCTCGCCCACCACGGCGAGGTCCCCCTCGCGGTCGGTGCGATGCACCCGCATGCCTGCCCGGTGCAAGGCCGCGACCAGGTTCGGCGCCGGGTGGCCGTAGGTGTTGTCCGCGCCCACCGAGACCAGTGCGACCCGGGCACCGGTCGCGGTCAGAAAGCCCTCGTCGAAGTCGCCGCTGCCGTGGTGGGGGACCTTAAGCACGTCGGCGCGCAGGTCGGTGCCGTCCCGCACGAGACGGGCCTCGGCCTCGGCGCCGAGGTCGCCGGTGAGCAGCACGCGCACCTCGCGCACGGTGACCCGGGCGACCAGGGACAGGTCGTTCGGCTCGGCGGAGGCGGTCGCCCGCTCCGGCCGCGGTGCGAGTACCTCGACGTCGACACCGCCGACGGTCAGCTCGTCGCCGGGCGCGAGAACGCGGTGTTCGGCTGCGGCCCGGTGCACGACGCGCTCCAGGTCGGTCGTGCGGTGGTCGGCGGGTGACAGGGTGCCGGTGGCGATCGTGCCGACCGCCCGGCCGGCCAGGGCACCGGCGAGCCCGCCGACGTGGTCGGCGTCGAGGTGCGAGAGCAGCACCAGCGGCAGCTCGTTGATGCCGAGGCGATTCAGGCACGCGTCGACCGCGCCGACGTCGGGCCCGGCGTCGACCAGCACGCCCGCGTCGCCGCCCACCGGGAGCACCAGGGCGTCGCCCTGGCCGACGTCGCAGGCGACGATGACGGCCCGCTCCGGCGGCCAACCACGGGTGACCTGCCGCAGCGGCCAGCCCAGCACGACGACACCGACGAGCGCAGCCAGCGCCAGTGGCCGGGCCCGCGGGAAGCGCCACAGCAGCCAGCCCGCGACCAGGAGCAGCACCGTCAACAGCACCGCGCCACGGGTGCCGGCCGGCCACCCGGTGGCGCCGTCGGGGAGCGCCGCGGCGCGCTGGGCGACGACCACGAGCCACCGGACCGGCCACCCGGCCAGCCAGACCAGCGCGTCGCCCAGCGGCGGGACCACCGCGGCACTGATCGCGGCCAGCAGCCCCAGCACGGTGGCCGGGGCGACCGCCGGTGCGGCGAGCAGGTTGGCCGGGAACGACACCGGGCTGACCAGGCCGGACAGCCCGGCGACCAGTGGTGCGGTGGCGAGACCCGCGGCCGCCGCGACCGCGACGGCGTCGGCCAGCGGGAGCGGCCAGCCGCGCTCGCGCAGCCGGCGGGACCAACCGGGTGCCAGGAGCACGATCGCCGCGGTGGCCGCGACGGAGAGCGCGAAGCCGGCGTCCCGGGCCAGCGCGGGGTCGAGCAGGAGCAGGACGACGACGGCGCCGCCCAGTGCCGGCAGCGCGGCGCGGGACCGGCCGGTGGCCAGCGCGAGCAGGGTCACCGCACCCATGGCCGCCGCCCGTACCACGCTGGCGCTGGGCCGGGCCAGCACGACGAAAGCGGCCAGGGCCACCAGCGCGACGAGCGCCTGCACCCGCCGGTCGACCGCCCGGCGCCGCAGCGGCGCCAGGACCCCGGCGAGCACGATCGCCACGTTGGCCCCGGAGACGGCGGTCAGGTGGGCCAGCCCCGCCCGCCGGAAGTCCTCGACGAGCACCGGGTCCATGGCCCGCGTATCGCCCACCACCAGCCCCGGCAGCAGCCCGCCCGCCTGGGGACCGAGCACCCGGACTGCGGCGTCGCGCAACCCGTCCCGCAGGCCGCCGGTGGCCCGCTGGACCCACGGCGGATCCCCCAGCAGCTCCGGCGGTCCGCGCACCGACACGCGGGCCACCAGCCCCTCGTCGACCTCAGCCGGGGAGACCGCCGCCCGGACGCGCACCACCTGACCCGGCAGCAGCTCGAGCCAGTGCTCCGCGGGCGCGAAGAGCACCACGGCGTCGTCCAGCCGGGTGCGCGTCTCGCCGTGCTCGAGCCCGGTGACCGTGGCCTCCGCGACGACCCGCTGCGGGCCCACCCCGCGCACCGCGGTCGGGTCCCCGGCCAGGCGCAGTTCCAGCAGGACCGTCCGCCCTTCCTGTGCGACCTCCGCCAAGGGGGACGACTCCCGCGCCACCGCCCGCACCGCGGCCGTGGCCGCGGTGACCGCGACCGCTGCGAGAACGCCCAGGAGCACAACGGCCACGGCCGACCGGCCGCGCCGGGACACCCAGACCGCCGCCGCCAGGGCGAGTGGCACCGCGACGGCCAGCACCGGGACCGGCAGGAGCGGGGCCAGGAGGGTGCCGCCCCACACCGCCGCGGTGGCGGGCGCCAGCCGCAGGTCCACCCAGGTCCACCGCGGCGGGGCGACGCTCACGAGTCCTCGTCACCGGGGTTCGCCGGCCGCGTTCGCGGCGCTGCTGTGTCGGCCGGCAAGCTCGCAAGCTCGCTCACGAGTCCTCCTCGCCGGCGCTCGTCGGCCGCGTTCGCGGCGCTGCTGTGCCGGCCGGTGAGCTCGCTCACACGGTCACCAGCTCGGCGAGCTCGGCGTAGGTGGCCGGGCCGATGCCGGGCACGTCGTCGAGCTGCTCGACGGTCCGGAACGGCCCGTTGCGCTCGCGGTGCTCGACGATCCGCTGGGCGAGCACCGGGCCGATTCCCGGCAGGGCGTCCAGGTGGGCGGCGGTGGCCGCGTTGAGGTCCACCGGGCCGGAGCCGGACGAGCCGGTCGCACCGCCGCCGGCCCCGCCGGCGGGAGCTGCCCCCGGGACGCCGACAGCGACCTGTTGCCCGTCGGAGACGACCGCGGCGAGATTGACCGCGGCGGGGTCGGCGTCCGGCAGCAGGCCACCGGCGGCCGCCACCGCATCGGCCACCCGCGAGCCCTCGGGCAGGGTGACCAGCCCGGGGCGCGCGACCAGCCCGACCACCGAGACGACCACCGTGGAGGCGGCGTCGGCCGCGACCCCCACGGACGGCGTGGCGGCGGCGCTCTCCGCAGCCGGCGGCTCGACCGGGGCCGGCTCGGTCGGGGCCGGCTCGGTCGGGGCCGGCTCGGTCGGGGCCGGCTCGACCTGCGGACGGCCGAGCCAGGTGCCGCCGACCACCAGCAGCCCGGCGAGCAGGCCGACGACCCACAGCGACCACGCGCCGCGGCGCCCCGGGTCCACCCGCACGGCGCGGCCCGGGGCGCGGTGGCGCCCGATGCCGGACGGCAGCTCCGCGCCCGGGGCGTCCTCCTCCGGCCACCGGTCGTCCGGTTCCTCCTCCGGCACCCAGCCCGCGGGGCGGCTCTCGTGCAGCAGGGCACGCAGCCGCTCCCTGATCAGGTCGGCGTCGTCGCTGCGGCGGGAGGGAAGGCGCACCCGCGGGACGCTAGGGAGCACCGGACCCCGTCGGGTGGGTCGCCGTCCGACTGTGGACAGCCGTCGCCGCTGTGGACGCCGGAGCCCTCGCGCGGGCCGGACGGGGCAGGCTGCACCGGTGCCCCGCACACGCCCGTTACCGGTCCTGCGCCTCCTGCGGGTCCTGCTGCCGTGCGGGTGCCGGCGCGGGGAGCGACCCGGCCGGTGCCACGACGAGGCCCACGGCGCCCGGGCCCACGTGCGCGCCGACCGCCGCACCCAGCTCGCTGACGTAGAGCTCCCGGAGGCCGGCCACCTGCTCCTCGAGCTCGGCGGCCAGCCGCTCGGCCCGCTCCGGCGCGGCCAGGTGGTGGACGGCGATCATCACCGGGCCGCCGTCGGCGGCCTCCACCCCCCGCTGGACCAGGCGGGCCAGAGCCCGGGCCGACGTGCGCACCTTCTCCAGCGGCACCACCCGGCCGTCGGACACGTGCAGGACCGGCTTGACCGCCAGGGCGGTGCCGATCATCGACGCGGCGGGCCCGATGCGGCCGCCCCGGCGCAGGTGCTCGAGGGTCTCCACCACGAAGAGCGTGCGGGTCGCCGCCGCCGTGTCGCGGGCGGTGCCGGCCACCGCGGTCGGCCCCTCCCCCCGCGCGGCCGCCCGGGCGGCGGCCAGCACGGCGAACCCGTTGCCCATCGCCGCCGACCGGGAGTCGACGACCGTCACCAGGTGCTCGCCGACCTGGGCGGCGGCGAGTCGGGCCGCGTCGACCGTCCCGGAGAGGTCGGCGGAGAGGTGCACCGAGACGATGCGCTCGACCCCGGCCGCCAGCCGCCGCCGGTAGGCGGCGACGAAGTCCCCGGGCGTCGGCCGGGACGTGGAGACGCGCTGCCCGCGGACGCCGAGGGCCCGGGCCACGTCGGCCGGCCCGATGTCGTCCCCCTCCCGCCCCGAGTGGCCGGCCATGACCACGTACAGCGGGACGACCTCGACCGCGTACTGCTCCAGCAGCCGGGCAGGCAGGTACGCCGAGGAATCGGTGACCACGGCGACGGACACCCGGCTGGACCCGCCCGCGGCCTCCGGCGCCCGGCCGGGGTGGGGCACGGCGGAGCCCGGTGCGACCGGGGTCACAGCGCGTCGGCGTCCTGGGCGGGGGCGCCCTCCTCCGGGCTGGCCCCGGCGTCCGGACGGCGGACCTCCCGCTGCGGCACCGGGCCGTCGGGCAGACCGGGGGCCGAGGTGTTGTGCCGCAGCAGCCGCCAGCGGCCGTTCTGCATCGCCAGCTCGCTCCACGCGCAGTTGGCGAGGGGGCCGAACACCCGGCGGTGCTCCGGCCCCAGACCCAGCAGGGTCTCCAGCAGCCGCGCGGAGGTCCCGCCGTGGGTGACGACGACGGCCGCCGGTGCCTCGGGGAGCTCCCGCAGAGCGGCCAGCGCCCGGGCCGGCACCTCTGCCGGGTCCTCCCCGCCGCGTCCCCGGACGGGCCGGCCGGCCAGCCAGTCGGCGTACTGCTCCGGGAGGCGCTCGGCGACCTCCTGCCGGGTCAGCCCCTCCCAGGAGCCCATGCCGACCTCGCGCAGCCGGGGATCCAGCCGCAGCGGCGCCCCGAGGACGTCGGTGAGAGCCACCGCGGTCTCCGCCGCGCGGCTGAGGTCGCTGGTCACCACGACGGTGCCCCCGGGCAGGGGGCCGGCGAGGTGGCGGGCGGCCCGCACCGCCTGACGGCGTCCCTCGTCGTCCAGCGGCGGGTCCAGCTGCCCCTGGAACCGCCCCGCGGCGTTCCACTCGGTGCGTCCGTGCCGCCAGAGGACCAGACGGGGCACCGGCAGCGGCGGATCATCGCTCACCTGCCGGTCGCCTCCGGCCGGAAGGCACCGTCGCCGGTCACCGGGCCGTCCCCGGTCACCGGGCCGCCTCCCTCCGGCGGGCCGTCTCCCTGCAGCGGGGCACTGCTGCCCGGAGCGTCGTCCGCCGGCTCGGGCGCCAGCGGCGTGGGGTCGGCACTGGCGGGGTCGACGTCGTCCGCCGAGAGCGTCGCGCGGCCGCCAGGGACGGCATCCTCGGTACCCGCGCCGTCGGACGGCGCGGCGCGGTCGACGAACGGGATGGTCGGGCAGTCCTTCCACAGCCGCTCGAGGGCGTAGTAGGCGCGCTCCTCGGCGTGCTGCACGTGGACGACGACGTCGACGAAGTCGAGCAGCACCCACCGTGCCTCGGCCACGCCCTCGCGGCGCACCGGCTTGACCCCGTGCTGCCGGAGGCGCTCCTCCACCTCGTCGACGATCGCCTGCACCTGGCGCTCGTTCGGCGCCGAGGCGAGCACGAAGGCGTCGGTGATGGCCAGCCGCTCGCTCACGTCGACGATGGCGACGTCGGTCGCCAGCTTGTCGGCGGCGGCCTGGGCCGCCAGCAGCGCGGTCTCCCGGGCCTCGGACGAGGCGGTCATCGGGGTACCTCCTGGAGATGTGGGGACGACGGTTCGGGAGGCGGACCCTCGGTGTGGGAAGCCGTCGCGGGCGGCCGGTCGTAGGTGGGTCGTTCCTCCGACGGCGCGGTGCGGCCACGAGGCAGAACGCTGCGGGCCCCGCCGGACGAGCGGTACAGCCCACGCTTCTCGATGTACTGCACGACGCCGTCGGGCACCAGGTACCAGACCGGCATGCCTCGGCCCACCCGTTCCCGGCAGTCGCTGGAGCTGATGGCCAGCGCCGGCACCTCGACCAGGCTGACCGCGCCCTCCGGCAGGTGGGCAGCGCCCAGGTCGAAGCCGGGCCGCGTCACGCCGATGAAGTGCGCCAGGGCGAAGCAGCGGTCGCTGTCCCGCCAGCTGAGGATCTGGGAGAGCGCGTCGGCGCCGGTGATGAAGAACAGCTCGTCGTCGGGCCGCTGCCGCTGCAGGTCGCCGAGCGTGTCGATCGTGTAGGTCGGCCCGCCGCGGTCGACGTCGACCCGGCTCACCGAGAACCGCGGGTTGGAGGCGGTGGCGATGACGGTCATCAGGTACCGGTCCTCTGCCGGCGCCACGTCGCGGTCGCTCTTCTGCCACGGCTGACCGGTGGGCACGAAGACGACCTCGTCCAGGCCGAAGAGGACCGCCACCTCGCTCGCCGCCACGAGGTGCCCGTGATGGATGGGATCGAACGTCCCGCCCATCACCCCGACCCGCCGACCTGCCACCGATCGAGCCTAACCGGGGGCGTCCGGGACCGGCCCGCGAGGACCGGCCCCGGACGGTGGGCACGGGGCGTCCCCCGGCCGGTCGGGGAAGACCGGACCGGGACCGGCACGAGCGGCTCCCCTGCTGCCGGTCGCGGCCGGCGCCGGAACGGCCCCGGCATCCGCAGTGCCCGACGACCGGGGGCCGGGGCGGGTCACGGACACGGTCGACACGTCGACGAGGCGACGAGGCGACGAGGCGACGTCAGAGTGTGGTGACGAAGTCCGCGAGCTGGGCGACGTTGCGGCACTCGACCATGTCGATCACCTCGCCGTAGCGGTCGGCGGCCGAGTCCCCGCTCCCCCACAGTCGCCGCGGCTCGGGGTTGAGCCAGTGCGCCGAGCGGGCCCGGCGGACCAGGCCGGCCACCACCGGCAGGCCCGGGGGCCGGTAGTTGGTGCGCCCGTCGCCCAGCACGAGCAGCGACGTCTTGGGGCCCACCGCGGAGGCCCACCGGTCGGCGAAGACCTCGAACGCCGTCCCGTAGTCGCTGTGCCCGTCGAAGCCGACGACGTCGGCTTCCCGGCCGATCCGCGCGACCGCGTCGGCGACGTCCGCACCGGGACGGAAGAAGCGGGTCACCTCGTCGGTCGAGTCGACGAAGGCGAACGCGCGGACGCCGGAGAAGTGCTCGCGCAGCGCCTGGGTCAGCATCAGCGTGAAGTGGCTGAACCCGGCGACGGACCCGCTGACGTCGCAGAGCACCACCAGCTCCGGCTTGTGCACCTTCCGCGGCCGGTGGTGGGTGACCACCGGCACGCCACCGGTGCCCAGCGACGCGCGGACGGTCTTGCGGAAGTCCAGCCGGCCCTCCCGGCCCATCTGCCGCCGCGCCGACAGCCGCACCGCCAGCCGCCGGGCCAGCGGGGCCACGGTCCGGCGCAGCTCGGCGAGGTCGGCGGACTGGGCGCGGAGGAAGTCGACCTGGTCGGCCAGCGGTCGGACGGCGTTCTTCGCGACCCGGTCCCGCCCGCGCTCGGCCGCCGTCCGCCGCCGGACCTCGGCCTCCACCGCGGCCCGGAACGCGGCCAGCCGCTCGCGCACCGCCTGGCGGGCCACCTGCTCGGCCAGCCCGCCGCGTTCGGCATCGCCGAGCAGGCCGGCGAGCAGCCGCGCGACGAGGGTGTCCGGCGAGAGCGCCCGCATCACCCGGTAGCTGAAGAACGACTGGCCCGACGGCGACGGCACCGCCCGGCCGAGCTGGTCGACGGCCTCCCGCGCGAAGCGGCGCAGCGCCTCCTCGTCGCCGTCGAGCAGCAGCCGGGCCAGCTCCTCGCGCATCAGCTCGGTCAGGTCGGTGCCGTCGGGCACGTCGAGGGTCGACTCCCCCGCCTCCCCCGCGGGCTCGGAGTCGTCCGCCGAGGCGAGCGGCCGGTCGCCCAACGGCCACCACAGGTCGAACAGCACGTCGTAGGCCGGCCGCTGCGCTGCCCGCTGCAGCAGCACCGCGGCCAGGCCGTGGCGCAGCTGTTCCCGGTCGAGCAGGTCGACCACGGTGAGGATCTCGGCGGCGTCCACGGCCTGGCTGATGCCGACCGGGATGCCGGCCTCGCGGATCGCGCGGACGAACCCGTCGAGGTGGCCCGCGAGCCCGCCGGTAGCGGTGGCCGGGGTCGACATCAGTTCAGCCGCAGCTCGGCCGCGGCCCGCTCCTGGTCGCTGGCGTGCTTGAGCACCACGCCCAGCGTCGAGCGGACCGCCGTCTCGTCCAGGGTGTCCAGGCCCAGCTCCAGCAGCGTCTGCGCCCAGTCGAGGGTCTCGGAGATCGACGGCGACTTCTTCAGCTCCAGCGCCCGCAGCGCCCGGATGGTGCGCACCAGCTGCTCGGCGAGGCCGGGGGCGAGGTCGGGCACCCGGGAGAGCACGATCTCCCGCTCCCGCTCGGCCGACGGGTAGTCCAGCGCCAGGTACAGGCAGCGCCGCTTGAGGGCCTCGGACAGCTCGCGGGTGGCGTTGGAGGTCAGCACCACTATCGGCCGGCGCGCCGCGGTGACCGTGCCCAGCTCCGGGATGGTGACCTGGAAGTCGCTGAGCACCTCCAGCAGCAGGCCCTCGACCTCGACGTCGGCCTTGTCGGTCTCGTCGACGAGCAGCACGGTCGGCTCGGTGCGGCGGATCGCGGTGAGCAGCGGCCGGGAGAGCAGGAACTCTTCACCGAAGATGTCGTCGTGCACGGTGCCCCAGTCGGCGCCGCCGTCCCCCTGGGCGGCCTGGATGCGCAGCAGCTGCTTCTTGTAGTTCCACTCGTAGAGCGCCCGCGCCTCGTCGAGACCCTCGTAGCACTGCAGCCGGATCAGCTCTGACCCGGTGGACGTCGCCAGTGCCTTGGCCAGCTCGGTCTTGCCGGTGCCGGCCGGCCCCTCGACCAGCAGGGGCTTGCCCAGCCGGTCGGCGAGGAAGACCGTCGTCGCGATCTGCGCGTCGGGCAGGTAGCCGGCCGCCGCCAGTCGCTTCCCGACGTCGGAGACCGAGGAGAACTGCGGGGACTGGGACGGCGGGCGGGGCATGCGGCTCCTCGCTGGGCGGTGGGGCGGGCCGGATGGGGGTCTCAGCGGGTGTGGCCGCTGCCGGTGACGACGTAGGTGGTGGAGGTCAGCTCCGGCAGGCCCAGTGGCCCGCGGGCGTGCAGCTTCTGCGTGGAGATGCCGATCTCGGCGCCGAAGCCGAACTCGCCGCCGTCGGTGAACCGGGTCGAGGCGTTGACCAGCACCGCGGCGGCGTCCACCCCGGCGGTGAAGTCGGCGATGGCGCGCGCCGAGTCGGCGACGATCGCCTCCGAGTGCCCGCTCCCCCACCGCTCGATGTGGTCCAGCGCCTGCGGCAGGTCGTCGACGACGCGCACCGCCATGTCCATCGACAGGTACTCGGTCGCCCAGTCCTCGTGGGTCGCCGGGACGACGGCTCCGTGGGCAGCCCGGGCCGCGTCGTCGCCGTGCAGGGTCACCCCGGCGTCCACCAGCGCGGCGAGCAGCCGCGACAGGAACGGGACGTCGCGGTGCACCAGCAGCGTCTCCGCGGAGTTGCAGACGCTCACCCGGGAGGTCTTCGCGTTGAGGACGATCGCCTCGGCGGTCGCGGGGTCGGCCGAGGCGTCGACGTAGACGTGGCAGTTGCCCTCGCCGGTCTCGATGACCGGCACCCGGGCCTCGCGCACCACCCGCTGGATGAGCGACGCCCCGCCGCGCGGGATGACGACGTCGACGACCCCGCGGGCGTTCAGCAGCTCGCCCACCGAGGCGCGGTCGGCCGGCAGCAGCTCGATCGACCCCTCGGGCAGCCCCGCCTTCGACGCCGCCTCGGTGAGCACGGCGACCAGCGCGGTGTTGGTGCCGAACGCCGAGGCCGAGCCGCGCAACAGGGCGGCGTTGCCGCTCTTCAGGCACAGGCCGGCGGCGTCGACGGTCACGTTGGGCCGGGCCTCGTAGACGATGCCGACCACCCCGAGCGGCACCCGCACCTGGCGCAGCTGCAGCCCGCCCCGCAGCGTCGACCCGCGGACGACGTCGCCGACCGGGTCGGGCAGCGCGACCAGCTGGCGCAGCGCGTCGGCCACGCCGGCGATGCGCCCGGTGTCCAGCCGCAGCCGGTCGAGGATCGCGGCCGGGGTGCCGTCGGCGGCGGCCGCCTCGACGTCGGCGGCGTTGGCGGCGAGGACTTCGTCGGCGCGCTCGACCAGCGCGTCGGCCATGGCGCGCAGTGCGCCGTCCTTGGTGTCGGTGGACAGCGTGCGCAGCACGCGGGCGGCGGCGCGGGCACGCAGCGCCGCGGCCCCGATCAGCGGGAGGCCGGAGACGTCGGACACGCCCGCGAGGGTACGCGCGCGGCCCTGCAGCTCCGGGGCGCCGCGTCCCCACCGCGGAGCCATCCATGCGAGAATGATTGTCATGAACAGGAACGCGCCCCGTTGGGGAACGACCGCGGTGTCGGCGGCCGCCGTCCTCGTCCTGACCGCCTGCGGCAGCGACGGCGACACCGGGCAGGCCGGACAGGCAGGCGAGCAGGGCGGACCGACCGTGGTCGCCGGGTTCTACCCGCTGGAGTGGGCGGCCGAGCGGGTCGGCGGCGACCGCGTGGAGGTCTCCTCGCTGACCCCTCCCGGCGCCGAGGCCCACGACCTCGAACTGGCCCCGCAGGACGTGGCAGCGATCTCCGAGGTCGACCTGCTCGTGTACCTCGAGGGCTTCCAACCCGCGATCGACGAGGCCGCGGAGTCCGAGGCCGGGGATGCCGCATGGGACGCCGGCCAGGCCGCAGATCTGACGCTGGCCGCGGAGGACCACGCCCACGAAGGGGAGGAGGCGCACGCCGAAGAGGAGGCCCACGCCGGCGAGGAGTCGGTCGACCCGCACTTCTGGCTCGATCCCACCCGGCTGGCGGCGGTCGGCGACGCGCTGGCCGCGCGGCTGGCCGAGCTCGATCCCGAGGGCGCGGCGACCTACGAGCAGAACGCTGCCGAGCTGCGCGCCGACCTGGAGGCACTGGACGCCGAGATGCAGGCCGGGCTCGCCGACTGCGCCGTCGACACCCTGGTCACCGGCCACGACGCCTTCGGCTACCTCGCCGACCGCTACGGTTTCGAGGTGGTCGGCATCAGCGGACTCAGTCCCTCCCAGGAGCCGGAACCGGCGCAGATGGCCGAAATCGCCTCCCTCGTCCAGGAGCGCGGGGTCACCACCGTCTACACCGAGACCCTCGTCGACCCGGCCGTCGCCGAGACCGTCGCCGCCGAGGCCGGCGTGCAGACGGCCGTCCTGGATCCGATCGAGGGCCTGACCGACGAGTCGGCCGGCGAGGACTACCTCGAGGTCATGCGGACCAACCTGGCGACGCTGCAGGAGGGCCAGTCCTGCGCGTGAACCACTCCGCTGCGGAGGCCGACCGCGACGTCGCGGTCGGCCTCCGTGGCGCGAGCATCGGGTACGGCGACGTCCCCGTCGTGTCCGGCGTCGACCTGGTCGTCCGCTCCGGCGAGGCCGTGGCGGTGCTGGGCTCCAACGGCTCCGGCAAGACCACGCTCGCCCGAGGGCTGCTCGGCCTCGCGACGGTGCTGGACGGGGAGGTGGGGGTGCTCGGCGCTCCGGTGGGCCGGCTGCGCGAGCGCGGCCGGGTCGGCTACGTACCCCAGCGCCACACCGTGAGCGGGGCCGTGCCGGCGACCGTGCGGGAAGTGGTCGGCGTGGGTCGGCTCGCGCGGCTGGGCCTGTTCCGGCGGCTGGGCGCGGCCGACCGGGCCGCGGTCGCCGAGGCGGTGGCGGCGGTCGGGCTCACCGACCGGATCGACGACCCGGTGGCCTCGCTGTCCGGCGGTCAGCAGCGCCGGGTGCTGGTGGCCCGGGCGCTGGCGGCCGAGCCGGAACTGTTGATCATGGACGAGCCGACCGCGGGCGTCGACGCGGCCAGCCAGGAGGCGCTGGCCGAGGTCCTCGCCCGGGTGTCCGCCGCCGGGACCACACTGGCGGTCGTGACCCACGAGCTCGGGCCGCTGGCCGGCGTGCTGCACCGTGCGGTGGTGGTGGACCACGGCCGGATCAGCTACGACGGGCCGCTCGCCGGCGGGGCGTCGCTCGCCGACCCCGGTGGTCACCACCACCCCGGCGAGCCGGCGGGCCCGCGGCCCGGGTACCGGCTGGACCACCCGCGGGTGACCGGCGGGGACCGGGCACCGGAGGGGAGGCGCTGAGGTGGAGATCCTCCAGTACGACTTCATGCAGCGCGCCCTGCTGGCCTCGCTGATGGTCGGCCTCGTGGCGCCGGCCGTGGGGGTCTTCCTCGTCCAGCGCCGGCTGTCCCTGCTCGGGGACGGCCTCGGGCACGTCGCGCTCACCGGCGTGGCCATCGGCGTCCTGACGTCGACCGCGCCCGTGGGCACGGCGCTGGTGGCCGCCGTGCTCGGCGCGGTGCTCATCGAGCTCGTCCGGGCCCGCGGCCGCACCAGCGGGGACGTCGCACTGGCCGTGCTGTTCTACGGGGGGATCGCCGGGGGCGTCGTCCTCCTCAGCCTCGCTCCACGGGGGCAGGCCACCAACCTGGACGCCTACCTCTTCGGCGCGATCACCACGACCAGCGCCGGGGACGTCGTCGTGTTCGCCGCGATCACCGTCGCCGTCCTCGGCGTGGTGTGGCTGCTCGGCCAGCGGCTGTACGCGGTCAGCGACGACGAGGAGTACGCCCGAGCGGCAGGGTTGCCGGTGCTCGCCCTCAACACCGTGCTCGCCACCCTGGTGGCCGCCACGGTGGTGCTCTCCATGCGGGTGGTCGGACTGCTGCTCATCAGCGCGCTCATGATCGTGCCCAGCGCGGTGGCCCAGCTGCTCGCCGGCAGCTTCCGCCGCGCCGTCCAGCTGGCCTGCGCGATCGGCCTGCTGGTCAGCGTCGGGGGAACGACCGCGTCGTACTACGTGGGTACGCCCTCCGGCGGGACGATCGTCGTGCTGGCGATCGGCCTGTTCCTGGCCGTCACCGCGGCGGTGGCCCTGCGCGATGCCACCGCCCGGCGGCGCCACCGCCGCCGGGCCGCGGTCCACGCGGCCCACCCGCACGAGCACGGCGAGGGGTGCGGGCACGCCCCGATCCCGCACGGCGACCACGTCGACTACGACCACGACGGACACCGGCACGCCGCACACCGGACGAACGACGGCGTGCACTATGACGAGCACGGTGAGCACCCCGTGCCCGCGCCACCGGGCGGCGGTGCGGGACGATCGTGATTGCAGGGAGGTTCGCGGAGGGGAGGGCACCGTGGAGGCAGCCGGTGGGCGCCGGCGAGGAGAGCCCGTGAGCGAGCAGGAGGTCGACGGGCCGACGCGTCGGCCGACTCGGCAGCGCACCGCCGTCCTGGCGCTGCTGAACGACCTCGACGGTTTCCGCAGCGCCCAGGACCTGCACGCGCTGCTGCGCGAGCGCGGCGACGCGGTGGGCCTGGCGACGGTGTACCGCGCCCTGCAGGCCCTGGTGGACGACGGCCAGGTCGACGTCCTTCGGGGCACGGAGGGCGAGGCCGTCTACCGGCGCTGCTCCCCGGTGCACCACCACCACCTGGTCTGCCGTTCGTGCGGTCGCACGGTGGAGGTCGCCGACCCGCCGGTCGAGCGCTGGGCCACCCGCATCGCCGCCGAGCACGGCTTCGCCGACGTCCAGCACCAGTTGGAGGTCTTCGGCACCTGCGCGACCTGCTGCACAGCGCGCTGACGCGGCGGGCGCTCCAGCCGTTCACCACACGGTGCGGATCGCCGGGAACTCCACGAGCGCGGCATCACTGGTGACGACGGGGAGAGACTCCACCACCGCCTGGGCGACGATCACCCGGTCGAACGGGTCGCGGTGGGACCACTGCAGGGTGCCGGCCGTGAGCGCGTGGTGCCCCGTGATCGGCAGCTCCTCCGCGCGCAGCCGGACGAGGTATTCCCGGTAGCCGCTCACCACCGCGGCCGCGCCCGGCAGCTTGCCCAATCGGTGCTTCGTGGCGATCTCCCAGGCGCTGGCTGCCGAGACGAACACGGTGGTCTCCGGTGCGCGTACGGTCGCCAGGGTCTCAGCCGGGATGCGTTCGGGGTCGAGCAGGACCCACAGCAGAGCGTGGGTGTCGAGAAGCAGGGAGGTCACTCCCACCGGGTCAGTTCGTCGTCCGGCAGCGGCTCGAAGAATGCCTCGGTCAGCGAACCCGCCACGAAACCGACGGGGCGGAGGGCGGGCTCGTCGACCGGTACGAGGCGCACCACCGGCCGGCCGCCCCGTGCTATCACGACCTCCTCGCCACGCTCGGCGGCCGCGAGCAGCTGGGACAGCCGCGTCTTCGCCTCCTGCACGTTGACGTGGGTCATGCCGTCACGATACGACCCATCAGCCAGGTTGGCCAGGTCAGCCTGGCCAACTCGCGCGACGAGGTTCACGCGCGACGAGGTTCGGTGAGCGCGCGGCTGCCTCGCGGGAGCGTCCCGCCGCGGACCATCTCGGCGGCCGCGTCCTGCAGCGCGGGCAGCGCGACCCGCTGGGTGGACGGGCCGGTGGAGACCCGTGCGACGCCGGCGGCCACAACCGGCGCGGAGACGACGTCCCACACGTTGGCGAGGACGAGGATCTCTGGGGCGGTGTGGAGGTCTGCGAGGTGCGGGCGCGGGCGGCGAGGTCGGCCACGCCGGCCGGCGCGGTCGGCGCCGGCCGGGTCAGCCGCGGTCGCGCAGCGCCCGGAGCGCGGCCTTGCGGGCCTCGCCGGTCAGCCGGTCGAGGAAGACCGTGCCGTCGAGGTGGTCGACCTCGTGCTGCAGGGCGCGGGCCATCAGGCCGGTGCCCTCCAGCCGCAGCGGCTCGCCGTGCACGTCGAAGCCCTCGACGACGGCGTGCATCGCCCGCACCGTGGGCGCCCAGATGCCGGGGATGGACAGGCAGCCCTCGTCGCCGCCCTGGGTCTCCTCGGACAGCTCGACGATGCGCGGGTTGACCATGTGCCCGATGACGCCGTCGACGTTGTAGGAGAACGCCCGCAGCCCGACGCCGATCTGCGGCGCGGCCACGCCGGCCCGGCCAGGGTCGACCACCGTGTCCTCCAGGTCGCGGACCAGCGCGGCGAGCTCCTTGTCGAAGCTCGTCACCTCGTCGGCGGGGGTGCGGAGGACCGGGTCACCGAGCTCACGGATGGGGCGGATCGTCACGCCAGGCAGTCTCTCAACCCAGGGACGGGCGCCGGACCAGCACCATCTCGTCGCGGTGCACGATCTCCCGCTGGTACTCCGGGTCGAGCTCGCTGGTCCTGCGGCCCAGCAGGGGCGGAAGCTCCCGCGCGTCGTAGGCGACCAGGCCACGGGCGACCACGATGCCGTCCGGGTCGACCAGCTCGACCGGGTCGTCGGCGAGGAACTCCCCCACCACGTCGGTGATGCCGGCCGGCAGCAGCGAGGCGTGCCGCTCGCGCACCGCCTGCACGGCGCCCTCGTCGAGGACCAGCCGGCCGCGCGGGCGGGTGGCGAAGCGCAGCCAGAACTGCCGGGCGCGCGGCCGGGGCCCCATGACGGCGAACCGGGTGCCGACCGGCTCGCCGGCCAGCGCGGCGGCGGCCTGCTGCGCGGAGGTGACGACGACGGGGACGCCGGCGTTCGACGCGATCAGCGCGGCCTCGACCTTGGTCGCCATCCCGCCGGTGCCCACGCCGTTGCGCCGGGCGGTACCCAGGGCGACCGCACCCAGGTCCGCGGGGTCGCGCACGGTGTCCAGGAGCTGGGCCGGCCCCTTGCGCGGGTCGCCGTCGTAGACGCCGTCCACGTCGGAGAGCAGCAGCAGTGCGTCGGCCCGGGCGACGTGCGCGACCAGTGCGGCCAGCCGATCGTTGTCGCCGAAGCGGATCTCCTCGGTGGCGACCGTGTCGTTCTCGTTCACGATGGGCAGCACGCCGAGGGTGAGCAGCCGCTCCAGGGTGCGCTGCGCATTGCGGTAGTGGCTGCGCCGGGTGAGGTCGTCGGCGGTCAGCAGCACCTGGCCGACGGTCACCTCGTGCCGCGCGAAGGCGTCGGCGTAGGTCTGCACCAGCCGCAGCTGGCCGACGCTCGCCGCGGCCTGGGCGGTGGCGAGGTCCCGCGGGCGGCCGGGCACGCCGAGCGGGGCCAGGCCGGCGGCGATCGCCCCGGACGAGACCAGCACGACCTCGCGGCCCTGCGCGTGCACCGCGCCGAGGACGTCGACCAGCGCCGCCAGCCGCTGCTCGTCCAGGCCGCCGGGCAGGGTGGTCAGCGACGACGAGCCGACCTTGACCACGACCCGCCGGGCACCGGCGATCTCCGTCCGCAGGCTCATGTCTCGTCGTCCCCGTCGGGGAGGTCCTCGTCCGTCCACGTCTCGGTGAGCTCGTAGGGCACCCGGCGGGCCCGCTTGGCGGCCAACCGCTCCTCGGCGCGCACCCGGTGCGGGGCGTCGATGCGCGAGTCGGTGCCCCGCCCGCCGAGGCCGGCAGTCTCCTCGATGCTGAGCGTGCCGGCCGGCAGCGTCGGCACGAAGTCGAAGGTGACCTCGCCGATGGTGACCGCGTCGCCCTCCTGCGCGCCGGCCTCGGCGAGGGCGTCCTCGACCCCGAGCCGGTTGAGCCGGTCGGCGAGGAAGCCGACGGCCTCGTCGTTGGTGAAGTCGGTCTGGCGCACCCAGCGCTCGGGTTTGGTGCCGAGGACGACGAACGCGCCGTCGTCCTCGGGGTCGCGCTCGACGGTGAAGCCGCCGTCGTCCACCGCCCGCGGGGTGAGCCGGACCCGCACCGGCTCGGGCTCGGGCAGCGCGGCGCGGTACTCCTCGACGGCCTGCGCCAGGGCGAAGCCGAGCTCGCGCAGCCCCTCCCCGGTCGCCGCGCTGACCGGGAACACCTGCAGGCCGCGCTCCTCCAACGAGGCACGGACGAGGTCGACCAGCTCCCGCCCGTCGGGCACGTCGATCTTGTTGAGGACGGCGACCCGCAGCCGGTCGACGAGGTCCGCCCGGTACTGCGCCAGCTCGTGCTGCAGCGCCTCGATGTCGCTCTCCGGGTCGCGGCCGGGCTCCATCGTCGCCATGTCGACGACATGCACCAGGATCGCGCAGCGCTCGATGTGGCGGAGGAATTCCATGCCCAGGCCTCGGCCCTCGGACGCGCCGGGGATGAGCCCGGGGACGTCGGCCATGGTGAAGACGGTGTCGCCGGCGCGGACCACGCCGAGGTTGGGCACCAGCGTGGTGAACGGGTAGTCGGCGATCTTCGGGCGCGCGGCGGACATGGCCGCGATCAGCGAGGACTTGCCCGCCGAGGGGAACCCGACCAGGCCGACGTCGGCGATGCTC
This sequence comes from Geodermatophilus sp. DF01-2, assembly GCF_004571065.1. GTDB lineage: Bacteria > Actinomycetota > Actinomycetes > Mycobacteriales > Geodermatophilaceae > Geodermatophilus. The sequence goes on along the minus strand of NZ_SPQN01000024.1, from coordinate 4,254 downwards.
TTGAGCTCGATGACGGCGTCGAACGCCTCACCCGGCTCGCCGAGCAGCGCAAAGCCGGGGGCCTTGCGGCGGGCGTTGGCCAGCGCGGCATTGCCGAGGCCGCCCTTTCCGCCGGAGGCCAGGACGACGCGAGTGCCGGCGCCGACGAGGTCGGCGATCACCCGGCCGTCGGGTGTGCTCACCACGGTGCCGGCCGGCACCCGCAGCACGCGGTCCTCGCCGCGGGCGCCGTGCCGGTTGCTGCCCTCACCGGGGCGGCCGTTGCCGGCCTTCTGGTGCGGGCGGTGGTGGAAGTCCAGCAACGTGTGCACGCTCGGGTCGACCTCGAGGACCACGTCCCCGCCGTTGCCGCCGTTGCCCCCGTCGGGGCCGCCGAGTGGCTTGAACTTCTCCCGGTGGATCGACGCGACCCCGTGCCCGCCGTTGCCGGCGGCGACGTGCACGACCACGCGGTCGACGAAAGCGGCCATGGAAAGGACCCCTCTGCCCCCCACCGCTCGCACGCTCGCGGCGGGGCCCTACAGAGGGGCCGCCGTGTCGGGTAGGCCGGTAGGTGGGCGCAGGAAGCTCAGGCCTCGACGGCGGTGATGGAGACGGTCTTGCGCCCCCGTCGGGTGCCGAAGGTGACCGCGCCGGGCTGCAGCGCGAACAGCGTGTCGTCGCCGCCGCGGCCGACGCCCAGGCCCGGGTGGAAGTGGGTACCGCGCTGGCGCACGATGATCTCGCCGGCCTTCACCACCTGGCCCCCGAAGCGCTTGACACCGAGGCGCTGCGCGTTCGAGTCGCGGCCGTTGCGGGAGGATGAGGCGCCCTTCTTGTGTGCCATGTCGGCGTCAGCCCTTCGTGATGTCGCGGACGACCACGTCGGTCAGCGGCTGACGGTGGCCCTGACGCTTGTGGTAACCGGTCTTGTTCTTGAACTTGTGGATACGGATCTTCGGGCCCTTGCCGTGGCCGACGATCTCGCCGGTCACGGTCACGCCGGCCAGGGTCTCCGCGTCGCTGGTGACGGTGTCGCCGTCGACCAGGAGGAGGGCCGGGAGGGTGACGGAGTCGCCCGCCTCACCCGCGAGACGGTTGACCGTGAACCGGTCGCCCACGGCCACCTTGTGCTGCCGGCCACCGGCCTTCACGACTGCGTACACCACTGACTCCTCGATCGCTTCTGTCGTGTCCTGCGTGCGCCCGGACATCGGGCGCCGGGTGCTGGACGGGCTGCCCGCCTCCCAGGCGGCACCGGATGGTGCCCCGCCGGGGCGGTGCAACCCGACCAGCGTACCCGAGCGGCCGAACGGGGGAAGGACCCCTGCCCCCACCGCGGTGGGGGGCAGGGGGTCCTTCACTAGGAGGCGGGCGGACCGGCCGGCCGGCTGGCGGCCCGGCGGCGGCGCGGGCGGGTGACGGGGGTGGCGGTCCCGCTCCCGTCGTCGGCCACCGGCGGCTGGGCCTCCCCGGCCTGGCCCTGCTCCTGGCCGGACGGCGCACCGTCCGCCGGCGCCCCGTCCTCCGATCCGGGGTCCATGGGACCGGGGTCGTCCGGGCCGGCACCGGCGGGCACCGCCTCGTCGTCGGCAGCCGCCGTGTCCTGCACCGTCGGCACCCCCGAGGCCGGAGCCTCGGGAGCCGGGGGCTCGGGAGCCAGGGCCTCGGGAGCCGGGACCTGGGGAGCCGGGTCGGCTGCGGCCGGCTCGGGCGCCGGCTCCGGGGTCACCGCGTCGGGCTGAGAAAGGACCCCGTCCTGCCCTTGGAGGACCCCCCTGCCCCCCAACGCTCGCAGGCTCGCGGCGGGACCCTGCAGGGAGGCCGGTCGAAGCTCGGCAGAAGGACCCCCCTGCCCTCCAACGCTCGCAGGCTCGCGCCGGGACTCTGCAGGAGTGCCGCCGGGACGGGGCCACTGGCGGGCGGCCACCTCGGCCACGGTCTCGTTCCCGGCCTCGTCGTCCCGCGTCCCGGCGAGCACCGCCGCGTCCTCGGCGACGCGCTCCTCGCCGGACTGGCTGCGGTTGCGGCGGCCGCGGTTGCGCCGGCCACCGGAGCGCTGACCTTCGCCGTCCGCCCCGTTCGGGCCGGGGGCCTCCGCGCCGACCGCGACGGTCTCCCGCGGTTCGGCGTCCTCCCGGGCCTCGACCTTCTGGCCGGCGTCCTTGCCGCCGCGATCGCCGCGCTGCTGCTCGCGCCGGCCATTGCCCCCTCCGGAGTTCGCCCCGCCACTGCGGCGCTTCTCGTCCACCGGGTCGACGTGCACGAGCACGCCCCGGCCGCGGCAGTGCTCGCACGGCTCGGAGAAGACCTCGAGCAGGCCCTGGCCGACCCGCTTGCGGGTCATCTGCACCAGGCCCAGCGAGGTGACCTCGGCGACCTGGTGCTTGGTGCGGTCGCGGCCCAGGCACTCGGTGAGCCTGCGCAGCACCAGGTCGCGGTTGCTCTCGAGCACCATGTCGATGAAGTCGATGACGATGATGCCGCCGATGTCACGCAGCCGGAGCTGGCGGACGATCTCCTCGGCCGCCTCCATGTTGTTGCGGGTGACCGTCTGCTCGAGGTTGCCGCCGGAGCCGGTGAACTTGCCGGTGTTGACGTCGACGACGGTCATCGCCTCGGTGCGGTCGATGACCAGCGAGCCGCCCGAGGGCAGCCACACCTTGCGGTCGAGCGCCTTGGCCAGCTGCTCGTCGACGCGCAGGTCGCGGAAGACGTCGCCCTCGCCGGTGGAGCGGGTCAGCCGGCCGACCAGCTCCGGGGAGACGTGCGCGACGTAGGCCTCGACGGTGTCCCAGGCGTCGTCGCCCTGGACCACGAGCTCCTTGAAGTCCTCGTTGAAGACGTCGCGGATGACCCGGATGGCCAGGTCGGGCTCGCCGTAGAGCAGCGTCGGCGCGTTCGACGCGGACTCCGACTTCTTGTGGATGACGTCCCACTGGGCCTGCAGCCGGACGACGTCGCGGGTCAGCTCCTCCTCCGAGGCACCCTCGGCGGCGGTGCGGATGATGACGCCGGCGTCCTCGGGGACGATCTTCTTGAGGACGTCCTTGAGCCGCTGACGCTCGGTGTCGGGCAGCTTGCGGCTGATCCCGGTCATCGAGCCACCGGGCACGTAGACCAGGAAGCGGCCGGGCAGGTTGATCTGCTGGGTCAGCCGGGCGCCCTTGTGGCCGATCGGGTCCTTGGTGACCTGGACCAGCACCTTGTCGCCGGACTTCATCGCCTGCTCGATGGAGCGCTGCTTACCCGACAGGCCCGCAGCGTCCCAGTTGACCTCACCGGCGTACAGGACGGCGTTGCGCCCCTTGCCGATGTCGACGAACGCCGCCTCCATGCTGGGCAGCACGTTCTGCACCCGGCCGAGGTAGACGTTGCCGGCGAAGGACGTCGCCTGCGCCTGGGTCACGTAGTGCTCGACGAGCACGTCGTCCTCGAGGACGGCGATCTGCGTCCGCTCGCCGCGCTGCCGGATGACCATCTTCCGGTCGACCGCCTCGCGGCGGGCCAGGAACTCGGACTCGGTGAGGATCGGCGCCCGGCGACGGCCGCTGTCCCGCCCGTCCCGGCGGCGCTGCCGCTTGGCCTCCAGCCGGGTGGAGCCGGTGACGCCCTTGACGTCGTCGTCGCTGGTGGTGCGGCCGTTGCGGCCGGCCCGCTCGGGGCGGTCGTCGTCGGACTCGGCGGCGGACTCGCCGCTGTCGCCGTTCCCCCCGCGGCGGCGCCGGCGGCGCCGGCGGCGGGTGCTCGAGCCGCCCTCGTCCTCGTCGCCCTCGGCGGTGTCCTCACCGCTGTCGGTGTCGGTCTCCTCGTCGGACTCCTCGTCCTCGGCCTCGGCGCCGGCCTCCTCGTCCGGGGAGTCCTCGTCCTCGGCCTCGGCGGAATCCTCGCCACTGCGGCCGCGGCCCCGGCCGCGCCGGCCCCGGCGGCGCCGCCGGGTGCCCGCGGACCCGCTGTCGTCGCGGTCCTCGGCGCCGGCCTCACCCTCGGCGTCCTCGTCGGTGTCGGTGCCGATGTCCGCGTCGGCATCCTGGACGGTCTCGGCGATCTCGTCGCCGCTGCCGCGGCGGCGTGAGCGGCTGCGCCGCGAGCGGGGTGCGGGAGTCTCCTCGTCGAGGTCCTCGGCCGGCTCGACGTCGGGCTCCTCGACCACGGGCGACTCGGCAAGCGGGCGGCGGCTGCGCCGGCGCGGAGCGGGCGGCGCCTCGGCCTCGGGCGGGGCGACGAAGCTGACGAACGCCGGCACGGTCGGGGCGGCCGGCGGGGGAGGCGCGT
>NZ_SPQN01000023.1 GCF_004571065.1 Geodermatophilus sp. DF01-2 | reverse complement strand
GGCCGGGCCGGCGGGCGGGCCGGCGGGCGGGCCGCGCACCGACGCGGCCGCCTGAGAAGGGACCCCCTCCTCACTGCCCTCGCAGGCTCGGGTCCGCCCTGGAGGGCCGGGGAAGGGGCCCACAGCCGAGGGCGTTACGCCCACAGCGGACGCGCCCGGCATGGCGCGGTGGCCGTCAGTGCCGCCGCGTACCGTGAGCGCACGGCACCCTCCGTGGGTGCCGCCGCTTCTCGCAGAGGCAGGACAGGAGACGGCGATGACGCTGCTGCGCACCCAGCTCGGGACGACCCTGCGCGGCCACCGGCTGCGCCAGCGGCGGACGCTGCGCGACGTCTCCGGAGCCGCCCGGGTGAGCCTGGGCTACCTCTCCGAGGTCGAGCGGGGGCAGAAGGAGGCGTCCTCCGAGCTGCTGGCCTCGATCTGCGGCGCCCTCGACGTCGAACTCGCCGACCTGCTCGCCGAGGTGAGCCTCGGCCTGCGTGGTGCCGACGGCCGGCTCCGCCCGCTCGTCCCCGCCGCCGACACCGCCGGCGCGCCCGCCGAGGGGGAGAAGGCCGCAGTGGCCGGATCCGGCGAACAGCCGGCCGCCGAGCCTGCGCTGGCGCTGGTCGGCGCGCCGGTCCGCGCCGCCGGACAGCCGACCGGCGCGGTGTCGCTGGCCGCCTGAGCCGCGGCCGGCCCCGACCGCCGCCCCCTCCTGGGCACTCCGAGCGCTCGAATGGCCCGCTCCAGGGCGTGCCCGAGCCTGCGAGAGGGCCGGGAGCCTGCCACTTGACCACCCGCGCCCGCGGTGCCAGACAGGAACCATGGCGACGGTCGGACCGATCCCTGGAGACTCCGCTGCGCCGGGATGGGCGCCGCGCGCCCCCACCCACGTGCGCGGGGCGCACACCCGCGGTGGCAACGCCATGGGACGCACCCGCGCCGGCCTGCTCGACGGCGCCGCGCGGACGTTCGCCGGGTACGGGCTGCGCGGCAGCACCATGCAGTCGGTGGCGGCCGCGGCCGGGGTGGCCAAGGCGACTCTCTACAACCACTTCCGGACCAAGGAGGAGGTGGCCCGCGCGCTGCTCGCCGCCGAGCTGGACCGGCTCTCCGCGCTGGCCGGTGAGCTGCCCCCGGACGCGGCCCTCCGGGTGCTGGCCGACGAGGTCGCCGGCCACCCGGTGCTGCGCCGGCTGGCGCGGGACGAGCCGGACGTGCTGACCGGGCTGCTGGCGGCGGCCCCCGAGCGCTGGGCGGAGCACGTGAGCCGGCTGGCCAGGGCGCTACGGGTCGAGCCCGACGCCGCCGAGCTCGCGGCGCGCTGGCTGCTCGGCCTGGTGCTCCAGCCCGGGGAGCCGCGGATCCGCCGGGCCGGCGCCGCCCGGCTCGCCGGTCTCCTCGCGGCCAGCTGACCCGACCGGCCGACCGGCTCCGCGGGCCTCCGCTGTCGCATCCCGCCCGGCCGCGCGCCGGACCGGTCCGGCGTGGGAGGGTGACGACCCGACACCGCCCCGCCGGGGCGTCGGCTGCTCTTGCGACCAACGGAGCTCGTCGTGCGGTACCTCTTCCGGCCACCGGCCACCGACGGCGCGGGCCTGCTGAGCCTGCCGTGGCACCTTCCGCTCGAGCAGTGGGACCCCGAGCTCCTGCTCGAGGTCCCCCAGCGCGGCATCTCCCGGCACGTCGTCCGCTTCACCGCGCAGGACGGCCACGTCTACGCGCTCAAGGAGATCTCCGAGCCGCTGGCCCGGCACGAGTACGCGCTGCTCGGTCAGTTCGAGGAGGAGGGGCTGCCGTCGGTGTCGGTCCTCGGCATCTGCGTCGACCGCCCCGGGGGCCAGGACGCCGTCCTGGTCACCCGGTACCTCGAGTACTCGATGTCCTACCGGTACCTGTTCTCCCGCCCCTATGGCGACCACTCCGCCGACCAGCTGCTCGACACCATGGTGGTGCTGCTGGTGCGGTTGCACCTGGCCGGCGTCTTCTGGGGCGACTGCTCGCTGTCGAACACCCTGTTCCGGCTCGACGCCGGCGCGTTCACCGCCTACCTCGTCGACGCCGAGACCTCCGAGCGGCACCTGGAGCTCAGCCCGGGCCAGCGCCACTACGACGTCGACCTCGCCCGGGAGCGGGTGGGGGCCGAGCTGCTCGACCTGCAGTTCGGCGAGCTGCTGCCGGTGGACGTCGACCCGATCGAGGTCGCCGACAGCCTACCGGTGCGCTACGCGGCGCTGTGGCACGAGGTGACCCGCGAGGAGGTCTTCGCGCTGGACGAGCAGCGCCAGCGAGTGGCCGAGCGGCTGCAGCGGCTCAACGACCTGGGGTTCGACGTCGGCGAGATCGAGCTGGTGACCGACCCGCAGGGCGGCGCCCGGCTGCGCGTCGAGACCCGGGTCGCCGAACCGGGGCAGAACCGCCGGGAGCTGTTCCGGCTGACCGGCCTGGAGGTGCAGGAGCGCCAGGCGCGTCGGCTGCTCAACGACCTGCGCGCCTACCGGGCCACCGTCGAGCAGAAGATCGGCACCCCCGTCCCCGAGACCGTGGCCGGCTACCGGTGGCTGGCCGAGGCCTACCACCCCGTCGTCGAGGCGATCCCGCCGGACCTCGTCGGCCGGCTGGCGCCGGCCGAGGTCTTCCACGAAATCCTCGAGCACCGCTGGTTCCTGTCCGAGAGGGCCGGTCACGACGTCGGGACGACGCGGGCCGCACGCTCCTACTTCGACACGGTGCTGCCCCGGACGCCCAAGGAGCTGACCACGCCGTCGGTGATCGTGGGCGGCCGGGACTGAGGAAGGAGACCCTTGCCCCCTACCGCTCACAGGCCCGCGGCGGGACCCTGCAAGGGGGCCGTGCAGGCGTCGGTCACGGACCGGTCTCGCTCGAGTTGACACCCTTGGTGACCTGGGCCACGGTACGAAAACCGCGGTGACCGGGATCAGCTACTCGCCAACGGAGGCGGATGACGGTGTCGAGAAGTGGCAGAGGCGGACCGCTCGGCCGAGCTGGTGTCCCGGGACGGAGACGGTCGCTGGGCGGTGCCGCCGCGGCGGCGGTCCTGGCCTCGACACTCACCGCGTGCGGCGGTGGCCCGGGCGACCCGAGCGTCCTCACCTGGTACATCAACCCCGACTCCGGCGGCCAGGCCGAGATCGCCCAGCGGTGCACCGAGGCGGCCGACGGGGCCTACTCGATCGAGGTCGCCCAGCTGCCTCGCGAGTCCTCCCAGCAGCGCGAGCAGCTCATCCGCCGCCTCGCCGCGAACGACGAGTCGATCGACCTGATGAGCCTCGACCCGCCCTACATCCCGGAGTTCGCCGAGGCCGGGTTCCTCGCCCCGGTGCCCGAGGACGTCGCCGAGCGGGTCACCGAGGACGTCGTGGAGAGCGCCGTCGAGGGCTCGACCTGGGACGGCGAGGTCGTGGCGGTCCCGTTCTGGGCCAACACCCAGCTCCTGTGGTACCGGCAGTCCGTCGCGGAGGAGGCCGGTCTGGACTTCAGCCAGCCGGTCACCTGGGAGCAGCTGGTGGAGGCCTCGGCGGCGACCGACACGCTGCTCGGCGCGCAGGGGATCCGCGCGGAGGCGCTGACGGTCTGGGTCAACGCCCTGATCGAGTCGGCGGGTGGCTCCATCATCACGGACAAGGCCGAGGACCCCGAGAACATCGAGCTGGGTCTGGCGTCCGAGGCGGCGGTGAGCGCAGCCGAGGTCATCCAGCTCGTCGCCGAGAGCGGCGTCGCCGGCCCGGCGTTCTCGACCGCCGGTGAGGACGCCAGCGTGGTCGGGTTCGAGAGCGACGACGGCGGGTTCATGGTGAACTGGCCGTTCGTGTGGCCGCGGGCACTGTCCGCCGTCGAGGCCGGGACCCTCGACCCCTCGGTGCCGGAGGACTACGGCTGGACCATCTACCCGCGGGTGAACCCGGACGAGCCGGCAGCGCCACCCTACGGCGGGATCAACCTCGGCATCGGCGCCTTCAGCCCCGCTCCGGAGCTGGCCTTCGAGGCCGCCGAGTGCATCGTCTCGGACGAGAACCAGGCCTACTACTTCATCACCAACGGCAACCCGGCGTCCTCCATCCCGGTCTACGACGACCCGGCGGTGCTGGAGGTGTTCCCGCAGGCCCCCGTCATCCGGGAGTCCCTGGAGATGGCGGCACCACGGCCGCAGACGGTCTACTACAACGAGATCTCCGGGAGCATCCAGCGCACCTACCACCCGCCGAGCTCGGTGACCCCCGGGGTCACCGGTGAGCAGGCCGCGGAACTGATCCGAGCCGTCCTCGCAGGGGAGCAGCTGCTGTGACCACGACGACCCTCCCCCCACGGGAGAAGACCCAGCCGGTCTCCGCGCCGCACGGGACGATCAGCGACCGCTCACGCGCCGAACGGCGGCTCGGCTGGCTGCTCGCCGGCCCCGCCTTCTTCGTGATGCTGGCGGTGACCGCCTATCCGATCCTCCAGGCGGTGTACGAATCGCTGTTCTCCTACCGGCTCACCGATCCGGCCAACCGGGACTTCATCGGGCTCTCCAACTACGGGGTCATCCTCACCGACCCGCTGTGGTGGCAGGCCCTCGGCGTCACCCTCTTCATCACCGTGGTCACCGTCTTCGTGGAGCTCATCCTCGGATTCGCCCTGGCCCTGGTGATGGCCAAGGCGCTCCGGTCGATCCGGCCGGTCGTCCGGGCGGCGATCCTCATCCCGTACGCCGTCATCACCGTGGTGTCGGCGCTCGCCTGGCAGTTCGCGTTCGACATCAACACCGGGTTCGTCAACAGCTGGTTCGCCTGGCTGCCCGGCGTCGGCACCGACACCGACTGGTTCGGCGGCACCTGGTCGGCGCTGCTGGTCATCTGCCTGGCCGAGATCTGGAAGACCACACCGTTCATCTCCCTGCTGCTCCTGGCCGGTCTGGCTCAGGTGCCCGACGTGCTGCAGGAGGCCGCCAAGGTCGACGGCGCCACCTGGTGGCAGCGGATGTGGAAGGTGACGATCCCGAACATGAAGGCAGCGATCATGGTGGCGCTCCTGTTCCGGACGCTCGACGCGTTCCGCATCTTCGACTCGATCTTCATCATGACCGCCGGCGCCAACGGGACCGAGTCCGTGTCGTTCCTCGCTTACCGCCAGACGATCGCCCGGCTGGAGATCGGCCTGGGGTCGGCGGTGTCGGTGCTGCTGTTCCTCGCCGTGGTGATCATCGCTCTCGGCTTCATCAAGGGCTTCAAAGTCGATCTGGCGCAGGCCAGGGGGGACCGCTGATGTCGCGGCGAGAGAAGACGTGGTGGATGGTCGGCGGGATCCTGATCCTCGTCTACTGCCTCTTTCCCATCGCCTGGATCGTGTCGCTGTCGTTCAAGGCGCCGACGGACATCGCCACCGGCCAGTTCCTGCCCACGCAGCCGACCTGGTCGAACTACGCCGACATCTTCACCGGCACCGCGAGCGACCTCTTCCTGCCGGCGCTGCGCAACTCCTTCGGCATCGTCCTGATCGCCACGGCGATCGCGTCCGTGCTCTCCATGTTCGCGGCCTACGCCATCGCGCGGCTGGACTTCCCGGGCAAGACGCTCATCCTGTCGACCGCGCTGGCCGTGGCGATCTTCCCGGTGATCTCGATCGTGACGCCGCTGTTCAACGTGTGGCGGCAGATCGGGCTCTACGACACCTGGCCCGGCCTGATCATCCCGTACCTGTCGCTGACCCTGCCGATCTCCATCTGGACGATGTCGGCATTCTTCCGGGAGATCCCCTGGGAGATGGAGCAGGCGGCGCAGGTCGACGGCGCGACGACCTGGCAGGCGTTCCGGAAGGTCATCGTCCCGCTGGCCGCGCCGGGCGTGTTCACCACGGCGATCATCGCCTTCTTCATCGCCTGGAACGACTTCATCTACGGCATCTCCCTGACCTCGACGGACGCGGCTCGCCCGGTCCCGGCGGCGCTGGGCCTGTTCTCCGGCGCCTCGCAGTTCGAGGACCCGACGACGGTCACGGCCGCGGCGGCCGTGGTCGTCACGATTCCGGTCGTGATCCTGGTCCTGCTCTTCCAGCGGCGCATCGTCGCCGGTCTCACCAACGGCGCGGTCAAGGGCTGACCCGACGATGCTGCGCACCCCACCTACCCACCGAGGGGACGAGATCTGATGGCCTCCATCGAGATGAGGAACATCGTCAAGCAGTACGGCGACGGCTTCCCCGCAGTGAACGACGTGAGCCTGGACATCGCCGACGGCGAGTTCATGATCCTCGTCGGCCCGTCCGGCTGCGGGAAGTCGACCCTGCTGCGGATGATCGTCGGGCTGGAGGACATCACCAGCGGCGACATGGTCATCGGCGGCAAGCGCGTGAACGACCTCGCGCCGCGCGACCGCAACCTGTCGATGGTGTTCCAGAACTACGCCCTTTACCCGCACATGAGCGTGTACGAGAACATCGCCTTTCCTCTGCGGCTGTCCAAGACGCCTGACGACGAGGTGCGGCGCCGGGTCACCGAGGCCGCCGATGTCCTCGAGCTGAACGAGCACCTGGACCGCAAGCCGGCCAACCTCTCCGGTGGCCAGCGGCAGCGGGTGGCGATGGGCCGGGCGATCGTGCGTCAGGCGGAGGCGTTCCTCTTCGACGAGCCGTTGTCGAACCTCGACGCCAAGCTGCGTGGCCAGATGCGCACCGAGATCTCCCGGCTGCAGCGTCGGCTGGGGATCACGACCGTGTACGTCACCCACGACCAGACCGAGGCCATGACCCTCGGGGACCGGGTCTGCGTGCTGCGCAAGGGCAAGATCCAGCAGGTCGCCTCCCCGCGGGAGCTCTACGAGCAGCCGGTCAACCTGTTCGTCGCCGGCTTCATCGGCTCTCCGCCGATGAACTTCCTGCCCGCCACCCTGGAGGGCAACCGGCTGCAGACGCCGTTCGGGCCGATCGAGCTCGACGAACGCCGGGCCGCCGCGGTGCAGGGTCGCGACCTGCTGCTGGTCGGCATCCGGCCGGAGTACTTCGAGGACGCCTCCCTCGTCGACGAGGCCAAGCGCCCGCTCGGGTCGGTCTTCCGGGCCCGCGTCGACGTCACCGAGTGGCTGGGCGACTCGCAGTACGCCTACATCCCCTACGACGCTCCGGACGCCATCCGCGACCAGCTGCGCGACCTGTCCCGCGAGCTGGACTCCGAGGCTCTGCGCACCCAGGCCATCGTCTCCATCGACGCGACCAGCCGGATCCGCGAGGGCCGTGAGGCGGAGTTCTGGCTGGACAGCCGAAAGGTCCACGTCTTCGACCCGCAGTCCGGCGAGAACCTGACCCGTGACGCCGAGGCCGGCGCCCGGCTCACCCAGCTGGCCAACGAGGACCGGGTCGAGCAGGTCCAGGAGGCGCAGAGCCAGGGCCACACGATCAGCGACGACAGCGGCACCGGCGCGCACCGGGCCGGCGCCGCCTGAGACCCCCCTGCCCCCGTCCCTCGTAGAAGGACCCTCTTACCGAGCCCTTCGCAAGAAGCTCAGGGCACACGAGGAGAGGTCCGGGGACCCTGGAGGGGGACCGCCGTCCTCCCCACCCTTCGTAGCAGGACCCCGTCCTCCCGACTCTTCCGCAGGCTCAGTTCTCAGGGCGGGGCCCGGGACGGGGCCGGCGGGGCCCGGGACGGGGCCGAACTCGGGGACGCCCTGGAGGGAGCCCGGACAGTGCACACTCCGGACGACCGCCGTCCGTGGTGGCGGACGGCGGTCGTCTACGAGGTCTACCTGCGCAGCTTCGCGGACTCGGACGGCGACGGCACCGGTGACGTCAACGGGCTGCGCAGCCGGCTCCCGTACCTGGCCGACCTGGGCGTCGACGCCATCTGGGTGACCCCGTGGTACCCATCGCCGATGGCCGACGGCGGCTACGACGTCAGCGACCACCGCGACATCGACCCGCGGCTGGGCACCCTGGGCGAGGTCGATGCGCTGCTGGCCGAGGCCCACGGCGTGGGCCTGCGGCTGGTCGTCGACCTCGTCGCCAACCACACCTCCGCCGAACACCCGTGGTTCCGCGCAGCCGTCGCCGGCGGACCGAGCGCACCCGAGCGCACCCGCTACTTCTTCCGGGACGGCCGGGACGGCGGGCAGGCGCCACCCAACGACTGGGTCAGTGCGTTCGGCGGGCCGGCCTGGACGCGCGTGCGGGAGCCCGACGGGCGGATGGGCCAGTGGTACCTGCACCTCTTCGCCCCGGAGCAGCCGGACCTGGACTGGGCCGAGCCGGCGGTGTGGGAGGAGTTCGACGGAATCGTCCGCTTCTGGCTCGACCGCGGGGTCGACGGCATCCGGGTCGACGCGGCGCCCGCCATGGCCAAGGCCCCCGGCCTCCCCGACGCAGGTCACGGACCCGGGGCCCTGTTCGAATCGAGTCGCTGGGTGGACAACCCGCACTGGGACCGTGACGAGGTGCACGAGGTCTTCCGGCACTGGCGGAAGATCGCCGAGGGGTACGACGGCGACCGGCTGCTCGTCTCCGAGGCGGTGGTGAACGGGCCCGAGCGGCTGGCCCGCTACGTGCGACCGGACGAGCTGCACACGACCTTCAACTTCGACTACCTCAGGGCCCCCTGGGACGCGACCACCATCCGGGCCGCCGTCGACGGGACCCTGGCCGCCCTGGCACCGGTCGGCGCGCCTGTCACCTGGGTGCTCTCCAGTCACGACGAGACCCGGCACGTCACCCGGTTCGGCCGGGCGCGCAGCGGCGCGGCACCCATGGGCTTCGATCCGGCGTCCCCGGTCGATCGCGCACTCGGGCTCCGGCGGGCCCGGGCTGCCATCCTGCTGACGCTCGCCCTGCCGGGCGGGGCCTACCTGTACCAGGGCGAGGAGCTCGGCCTTCCCGAGGTGGAGGACCTACCCGAGGAGGTCCTCCAGGACCCCACGTGGGAGCGCTCCGGGCGCACGGCGCGCGGCCGCGACGGCTGCCGGGTGCCGCTGCCGTGGTCGGGGAACCGGCCGCCGTTCGGCTTCACCACGGACGGCGTCCGACCGTGGCTGCCCCAGCCGGAGGAGTGGCGGGAGCTGACCGTCGCCGCGCAGCGGAACGACCCGGCGTCGACCCTGTCGCTGTACCGGAGCGCGCTGCGGCTGCGCCGCAGCCTGCCCGGCCTGGCCGACGACGAGCCGCTGACCTGGCAGGATCTCGGAGACGACGTGCTGGCGTTCGACCGCGGGCCGCGCTTCCGGTGTGTCGTGAACCTGAGCGCCCGGCCGGTGCCGCTGGCCGGCCAGGGTGAGCCGGCGCTGACCAGCGAGGCGATGGCCGGCGAAGTGCCCCCGGACACGGCCGTCTGGTTGGTGGGTGGCTAGCGGGTCAGGAAGCGGGTGAGGACCAGGCGGTCCTCGCCCGGCCCCGCGCGGTCCTGCGCCAGGTGTGCGCTGGCACCGAGTGCGGTGTGGAACGCGACCGCGGCGGTGTTCCCGGGCCGGGCGACCGCCTGGACGACGCGTGCCCCGGTGTCCATGGCCAGCTCGTCGAACCGCCGCACCAGCCGACGACCCAGGCCGGTGCGGCGCCGGTCGTCCCGCACGGCGAGCAGGTGCAGGTACGCCAGCCGGTCGGCGGTGACCACGCCGAGCAGGTAGCCGACGTCCTCGCCGCCGGCGCTGCGGGCCAGCGTGCCGAACCCGCCGAACTGGTCGAACCACACCGGGTGGTGCAGCGGCCGGGTGTCGACGTCCCAGAACCGGTCGTGCGCGGCGAGCAGGCGGGCGCGGACGACGGGAGCCGACAGCTCGGCGAAGCCCACCAGCGCGACCTCGTCGGGCGGCGGCACGGGATGGCTCACCGGCGGGCCGCGGCCAGCTCGTCGCGGGTCGGCGGGTCGGCGCCCTCGCGGGTGCAGTTCAGGGCGGCGACGAGGGCAGCGTCGTCGACGATCGGCAGCAGCTCCTCGTCGGGTAGCTGCTCCAGCGCCGGGCGCGTGGTGACCCCGGCGTCGAGCAGTCCGGCGAACAGCCCCGCGGCGAGCGAGTCACCGGCGCCCACGGTGTCGACGACGTCCACCCGGGGCGGTTCGCGGCGCAGCAGGTTCCGGCCGGGCCGGGCGATGCGCAGCGGCGCCCCACCGTCGGTGAGCAGCACCAGGGCGACGCCGCGGTCGGCCCAGCGCAGCGCCGCCCCGTCGAGGTCGCCCTGCGCCTCGGGCTCGAGCCAGGCGAGGTCCTCGGCGCTGACCTTGACCACGTCGGCCCGGGACAGCAGCCGGTCCAGACGCGCGCGCACCTCGGCCGGCGAGTTGCCCAGCGCCGTCCCCACGCGGCCGCCGGCGAGCATCGGCCGGATGTTGGGGTCGACGCTGACCAGCGCGCTGCCCTCGGCCGCCACCGCCTCGACCAGCCGGGCGATCGCCTCGCAGCCGGGCGGCGTCCAGCTGGAGATGGAGCCGACGTGCAGGATCGCCGTCCCCGCCGGCAGGACGGCGGCCAGTTCCTCGTCGGTCCACTGCCAGTCGGCCGCGCCCTGGACGTGGAAGCCGTAGTCCGGCGAGCCGTCGGGGCCCAGCCCCACCACGGCGAGGCTGACCGGCTCGGTGGCCGGCACCAGCCCGGCGAGGTCGACGCCGGCCAGCTCCACGTGCCGCCGCAGCCCCGGGGCCAGCGGCCCGGTGCCCAGCCGCGCGAGCAGCCGCACCGGGACGCCGAGGCGGCCCGCCGCGACGGCGACGTTGAGGGCGTTACCACCGGGCCGGGCGACGTAGTGCGGCGTCGTGCCGGAAGGGCCGGCACCGGCGGCGACATCGGGCAGCAAGTCGACGACGAGCTCGCCGAGGACACTGAGCACCGGGCGGACGCTGGCCACGCTGCGACCCTAACGAGTGGACCGGTCCCACACGTCCTCGCTGGCTCGCGCGCGGCCGCACCTGGGACGATCACGGGTGACGACGATCGCTGCGGTGCGCCGGGCGGGTACCACCCGCGGACGACCGCGACCTGCGCAGGAGGACCGACCGATGCCGAACCCGTTCGTGAAGCTGTGGAGGTACCTCACGGCCTCCGCCAACGCGAAGATCGACGAGAAGGCCGATCCGAAGATCCAGATCCAGCAGGCGATCGAGGCGGAGCAGCAGCGGCACCAGGCCCTGGCCAACCAGGCGGCGGCGGTGCTCGGCAATCAGCGACAGCTGGAGATGCGGCTCAACCGGCAGCTCGGCGAGGTGGAGAAGCTGCAGGCCTCCGCGCGGCAGGCGCTGGTGCTGGCCGACCAGGCGCGCGCCGGCGGGGATGCGCCCAAAGCGGCGGAGTACGAGAACGCCGCGCAGGCGTTCGCCACCCAGCTGGTCGCCGCCGAACAGGCGATGGAGGATCTCAAGCGCAGCCACGACGAGGCGCTGCAGGCAGCCGAGCAGGCGCGCGGTGCGGTCGAGCAGAGCCGGATGCGGCTGCAGACGACGCTCGCCGAGCGGACCAAGCTGATGAGCCAGCTCGAGCAGGCCAAGATGCAGGAGCACGTGGCGGCGTCGCTCAAGCAGGTCAACGAGCTGTCTGCGCCGGGCAACACGCCGAGCCTGGCGGAGGTGCGGGACAAGGTGGAGGCCCGTTACGCCAACGCCCTCGGACAGGCCGAGCTGGCGCAGACGTCGGTCGAGGGCCGGATGCTCGAGGTACAGAGGGCGACGCTGGACGTCGCCGGCGCCTCCCGGCTCGACCAGATCCGCGCGTCGATGGGTCAGTCGGCGGTGACCGGCCAGGCCGCCTCTCCGGCGCTGGAGGAGGGGACGCCGTCGGTGCCGACGTCCACCGGTCAGGCGGCGGCCCAGCCGGCCGACCGCCCCGACCAGCAGTAGAAGGACTGCTTCCCCCGCGCCCCGCAGCTCGGCGCGGGCCCCTGAAGGGTGGCCACACACGCGAGGCCGGTTCCCGTGCGGAACCGGGCCCGCGGCTTCAGTGGGTGCTCGTGAGCGGGGGCGGGTGACCGGGCTCGCCGGTGCGGGCGGCCGGGTCGATGGGGGAGCGGGCGGCCTGGCAGCGCGGACACCAGTAGCTGACCCGCTCCTGCAGATCCGGGCCCTGGTCGCCGCGCAGGACGGACGTGCCGCAGCGCCGGCAGGGGCGGTCCTCGCGGCCGTAGACCCAGTGGTGGTGGCCACGGCGCAGGTCCCCGGTCGTGCTCTGCTCCGGATGGTCGCGGTTGGCCAGCATGAGGGTGCGCGCCCGCTCGACCAACCCGGCGAGGTCGGCGACGTCGCCCACCCGTGCCCACGGGTGGACGCCACAGAGGAACAGCGACTCGACCTTGTAGAGGTTGCCGATGCCCGCCAGGTTGCGCTGGTCCAGGATCGCCACGCCGACCTGCTCGTCGGGGGAGGCTCGCAGCCGGCGCAGCGCCTCCTCGAGGTCCCAGTCGGCGCCGAGGACGTCGGGGCCGAGGTGGCCGACGAGCTGGTCCTCCTGTTCGGTGCGCACCATCGCGATGTCGTGCAGCCGGTAGCCGACGCACTCCCACGCGTCGGTGGCCAGGACCGCGCGCACGGCGAAGGCCGGGCCGCCCCGCCATCGGGTACCCGGCCGGTAGATGTGCCAGCTGCCGTCCATCCGGAAGTGGGTCCGCAGGGTCCACCCGTCGGCGAAGCGGATGAGCACGTGCTTGCCGCGGGGGACGACCTCGGTGACCGTGCGGCCGGCGAGGTCGGTGGCGGCCAGCTGCGGCACCCGCAGCTCCCCCCGGCGCAGCGTGGCGCCGGCGAGCGCGGTGTCCAACCGCTTCGCGGCCAGCCAGACGGTGTCTCCCTCGGGCACGGTGCCAGTGTCCATGGACGGCGCGCCGGCCGCTGAGCTGCTGCGAGACCGACAGGAAGGAGGACGGGGGCCGGCGCCGAGGGAGGCGTGGCCGCTCCGCTCGGGGATGACCCGCACGAGGTCGCCAGGCGGTCGCTCCAGCCGAGCCCGGCACCGTGGCCGGCGTCGTCCGTGGTCGACCGCTGACCACACTCCCCGCGCGACCAGGCCACCGCGGAGTGGCGCTCAGCTCCGCAGGCGCAGGCCGCGGGGGGTGGCGGCGAAACCGGCCGCCTGGAGTGCGGCCGAGAGCGGGGTCGACTCGTGCACGGAGGTCCCGTCGGCCTTCTGCACCACCATCCGGCCCAGCGCACCCGCGGCCACCGCGCCGGACAGCGCCGTCGCGGCCTCCTTGAGTGCGGTCTCGTCCTCGGTCCAGGACAGCAGCGTCTTGCCGCCGCGCTCGACGTAGAGCACCAGCTCCCCGTCCACGAGCACGACCAGGGCACCGGCCTTGCGCCCGGCCCGGTGCCCGGCGGCCCGTCGTCCGCCGCCCGCGCCCTCGCCGACGTCGACCGCCTCGGTCGTGTCCGCGCTCGGGTCGCCGCCCGGACGCTCCGGCCAGGGCAGCGCCGCGCCGTAGACGTTGGCCGGGTCGGTGGCGGCCAGCACCACCGCGCCGCCGGGCACCCGGTCGGGCGAGGCTGAGCTGCGCAGCCGGTCGACCGACCCCGGCGTGCCGAACTGCGCGGCGCCGAGGGTCTCCACGAAGTAGCCGCGGCGGGCCCGGCCGTTCTCCTCGAATGCCCGCAACACGGGGTAGACAGCGGAGAACCCGCCGGGAACCTGCTCGGCCATCACCGCACCTCGGGTGAGGACGCCGTGCCGCTCCAGCAGCGCCTCGGCGCGGGCCGTCGTCCGCCTGGTGGGATCGGCCTCACGGTCGGGCAGCCGTGACCACCGGCCGGCCATCGTGGGCGGCCCGCTGCGGCTCGGCATGGCCGGCCGGCCCAGCCGGGTGCGGCCGTAGCGGCCCCGGTCGAGCCGGGCCCGGGGCGGGGAGGGCCGGCGCTTGTGCGTGCCGCCGCCGGCGAGCCGGGCGCGCAGCGGCGCCAGGGTGTCGTTGGTGAGCGCCCCGGCCCAGACGAGGTCCCATACGAGGTCGGCGAGGGCGGCGTCGTCGGTCGAACCGGCCGCGTCCGACAGGCCGCGGAAGAACAGCGCCTGCCCACCGGCCAGGTGTTCGAGCACCGTCGCCCCGGCCTCCGGCAGCTCCAGTGGCTCGGGCAGCAGCAGCGGGGCGAGGTCGGCCGGCACCAGGCTGACCCACCCGTCGCCGCCGGGCAGCCCGCCGGCTCCGTCCCACAGCACCTCGCCGGCGCTGGTCAGCTCGTCGAGCATCGCGGGGGAGTAGTCGCGGACCCGCGCCGGCAGGACCAGCGACTCCAGCGCGCTGGCGGGCACCAGCGCTCCGGCCAGCTGCTCGACGACGGCCAGGACGCCGTCCGGCCCTCGCATCCGGCTGCCTACGGACTGCCAGGACGGTGTGAACCGCGCGAGGGTACCGATCGGCACCGGCTCGACCTCCTGTCGCAGCCGGGCCAGGCTGCGCCGGCGAACCGACCGGAGCACGTCGGCGTCGCACCACTCCTGCCCGGTGCCGCCGGGACGGAACTCGCCGGTCACCAGGCGGCCCGTCCCGACCAGACGCTGCACGGTCGCGGCCACCACGGCGACGCCCAGCCCCAGCCGCTGCGCCACCTCGCCGGGTTGGAAGGGGCCGTGGGTGCGGGCGTAGCGGCCGACCAGGTCACCGAGCGGATCGGGCACCGGCTCGGTGAACACCTCGGGCACCCCGACCGGGAGCGCGGTGCCGAGGGCGTCGCGCAGCCGCCCGGCGTCCTCGATCGCGACGTGCCGCTCCTCGCCGGCGATGCGCACGGCCAGCGCACGGCGGGCGGCCACCAGCTCGTCCAGCCACGCTCGGCTCACGCCGCGGGCGGCCGCCTCGGCGAGGGTGAGGTCGCCGACGATGCGCAGCAGGTCCGCGGCGCCGTCCGGGTCGCGGGGATGGCGCTCGGCCGGCAACCGCTGCAGCTCCGCCTCCACCTCGGCGAGCGCCTCGGCGTCGAGCAGCTCGCGCAGCTCGGAGCGGCCGAGCAGCTCGGCGAGCAGGCCGGTGTCGAGGGCGAGCGCCTGGGCGCGGCGCTCGGCCAGCGGGGCGTCGCCCTCGTAGAGGAACTGGCCGACGTAGCCGAACAGCAGCGACTGGGCGAACGGCGACGCCGCCTGCGTCTGCACGTCCACCACCCGCACCCGGCGGGAGCGGACGTCGCGCATCAGCTCGACCAGGCCGGGCACGTCGTAGACGTCCTGCAGCACCTCGCGGGCGGCCTCGAGGGTGATCGGGAAGCTGGAGAACTCGCTGGCCACGGAGAGCAACTGGGCGGCGCGCTGGCGCTGCTGCCACAGCGGGGTGCGTCGGCGCGGGTCGCGGCGGGGCAGCAGCAGCGCCCGCGCCGCGCACTCGCGGAACCGGCTGGCGAACAGCGCCGAGCTGCCGACCTCGGCGGTCACCTCGCGCTCGACGTCGTCCGGGTCGAGGACGGCGAGGTCGGCCTCGGGCGGCTCGCCGGTGGTGTCGGGCAGGCGCAGCACGATGCCGTCGTCGGAGTGCATCGAGGCGACGTCGACGCCGTAGCGTTCCCGCAGCCGGGCGGCGAGCACCAGTGCCCACGGGGCGTTGACCTGGGCGCCGAAGGGGGAGTGGACGACCAGCCGCCAGTCGCCGAGCTCGTCGCGGAAGCGCTCCACCAGGAGCGTGCGGTCGTCGGGCAGGTGGCCGGTGGCCTGCTTCTGCTCGGCGAGGTAGGCCAGCAGGTTGGCCGCGCCCCACTCGTCCAGGCCGGCGGCGCGGGCGCGGTCGAGCCCGGCCTCGGGCGTCGCCGTCCCCACCTCGCGGAGGAAGGCGCCCAGCGCGCGGCCGAGCTCCAAGGGGCGGCCGGGGGCGTCGCCGTGCCAGAACGGCATCTTCCCGGGCTGGCCCGGAGCGGGGCTGACCAGCACCCGGTCGTGGGTGATCTCCTCGATCCGCCAGGAGGAGGAGCCGAGGAGGAAGACGTCGCCCACCCGCGACTCGTAGACCATCTCCTCGTCGAGCTCGCCGACCCGGCGTCCCCCGGTCCCCTCGCCGCCGACGAGGAAGACGCCGAACAGGCCCCGGTCGGGAATGGTGCCGCCGCTGGTGACCGCCAGCCGCTGGGCGCCGCCGCGGGCGGTGAGGGTGTCGGTGACCCGGTCCCACGTGAGTCGCGGCCGCAGCTCGGCGAACGCGTCGGAGGGGTAGCGGCCGGCGAGCATGTCGAGCACCGCGTGCAGGGCGGAGTCGGGCAGCGAGGCGAACGGCGCCGACCGGCGGACCAGCGCGGCGACCTCGTCGACTGTGCGCGGCCGCTCGGAGACGATCGCGATCACCTGCTGGGCGAGGACGTCGAGCGGGTTGCGCAGGTAGCGGATCGACTCGATCGCGCCGGCCTTCATCCGTTCCGCGACCAGCGCGCACTGCACCAGGTCGCCGCGGTACTTGGGGAACAGCACGCCCCGGCTGACCGCGCCCACCTGGTGCCCGGCCCGGCCCACCCGCTGCAGTCCGGAGGCGACCGTGGGCGGCGCCTCCACCTGCACGACGAGGTCGACCGCGCCCATGTCGATGCCGAGCTCCAGGCTCGAGGTGGCGACCACCGCCGGCAACCGGCCGGACTTCAGCGCCTCCTCGACGGCCGCCCGCTGCTCGCGGGAGACCGAGCCGTGGTGGGCCGCCGCCACAGGCTGCCCGCCGCCGGGCACCCCGCCGCCCGACCCGGCCTGGGCGCACATCAGCGCAGCGGCGTTGGCCGCCGGCGGAACGGGCTCCCCGGTCGTCCGCTCGTAGGCCAGCTCGTTGAGTCGGCTGGTCAGCCGCTCGGCCAGCCGCCGGGAGTTGGCGAAGACGATGGTGCTGCGGTGGGCCTGGACGAGGTCGAGCACCCGCTCCTCGACCGCCGGCCAGATCGACGTCCGCGGCTGGTTGCCCGCCGCCGAGCCGTCGAGCTCACCGGTGGGCTGGCCCAGGGAGCTCATGTCCTCGACCGGGACGACGACCGAGAGGTCCCAGTCCTTGGCCGAACCGGGCACGACCACCTCCACCGGACGGCCGCCGGCGAGGAAGGTCGCCATCTCCTCGATCGGGCGCACCGTCGCCGACAGACCGATCCGCTGCGCCGGGCGCTCAAGTAGCTCGTCGAGCCGGTCGAGGGAGACGGCCAGGTGCGCGCCGCGTTTGGTGTCGGCCACCGCGTGCACCTCGTCGACGATCACCGTCTCGACGCCGCGCAACGCCTCCCGGGCCGAGCTGGTGAGCAGCAGGAAGAGCGACTCCGGCGTGGTGATGAGGATGTCGGGAGGCCGCCGGGCGAAGGCCCGCCGCTCGTCGGCCGGGGTGTCCCCGGACCGGATGCCCACCTGGATCTCCGGGCGCGCGAGGCCCAGCCGGGCCGCGGCCTGGCCGATCCCGGCCAGCGGCGCCCGCAGGTTGCGCTCGACGTCGACCGCCAGCGCCTTGAGGGGGGAGACGTAGAGGACCCGGCAGCGAGCCCGCTCGTCGACCGGCGCGGGCGCGCTGGCCAGCCGGTCCAGCGACCAGAGGAAGGCCGCGAGGGTCTTGCCCGAGCCGGTGGGGGCCACGACGAGGGCGTGCCCTCCGCTGCTGATCGCCTGCCACGCCCCCTCCTGGGCGGCGGTCGGCTCGGCGAAGGCGCCGGTGAACCAGGCCCGGGTGGGCTGGGAGAACCGGTCGAGGGCGGGCACGGCTCCCAGTGTCCACAGGGGGACGACACTCCGGTGGCCTGCACGGGGCGGTCGGGGTCCGACGTGGTGTGCGGCACACTGGCGGGCATGCGCCGTTTCCTGTACGAGGCCGAGCACGAGGATTTCCGGGAGACGGTCCGGGCCTGGGCCGAGAAGAACGTCGTCCCTTTCCACGACCAGTGGGAGCGGGACGGCATCGTGCCGCGGGAGGTCTGGACCTCGGCCGGCGCGCAGGGACTGCTCGGCACCGACATGGAGGAGCGCTACGGCGGCGGGGGCGTCCGCGACTTCCGCTACCAGGCGGTCCTCGACGAGGAGCTCATGCGGATCGGCGCGACCGGCGTCGGCTTCAGCCTGCACAACGACGTCGCCGGGCCCTACCTGCGCGACCTCGGCACCGACGAGCAGAAGCAGCGTTGGCTGCCCGGCTTCTGCAGCGGTGAGGTGATCACCGCCATCGCCATGACCGAGCCGTCGGCCGGCAGCGACCTGCAGGGCATCCGGACGACGGCCCGCCGTGACGGCGACGGATGGGTGCTCACCGGCTCGAAGACCTTCATCACCAACGGGATCAACGCCGACCTGGTCATCGTCGTGGCCCGTACCGATCCCGACGCCCCCGGCTCCCGGGGCCTGAGCCTCCTGGTCGTGGAGCGGGACATGCCGGGCTTCACCCGCGGCCGGAACCTGGCGAAGGTCGGCCTGAAGGCGCAGGACACCGCGGAGCTGTTCTTCGACGGCGTGCGCGTGCCGGCGGAGAACCTGTTGGGCACGGAGAACCGCGGTTTCGCGCATCTGATGGAGAACCTGCCGCAGGAGCGGCTGTCCATCGCCGTCGGCGCGGTGGCCGCGGCCGAGACCGTCCTGGCCCAGACCGTCGAGTACGTCACCGGCCGCACCGCCTTCGGCCGGCCGGTCGGCAGCTTCCAGAACACCCGCTTCGTCCTCGCCGAGCTGCAGACCGAGGTCACCATCGCCCGCACGTTCGTCGACGAGTGCATCCGGCAGCTCAACGACGGGGAGCTCACCCCGGTCGACGCGGCGATGGCCAAGTACTGGACGACGGAGCTGCAGAACACGGTGGCCGACCGCTGCCTGCAACTGCACGGCGGCTACGGCTACATGGACGAGTACCCGGTCTCCAAGGCCTGGCGGGACGCGCGCATCCAGCCCATCTACGGCGGCACCAACGAGATCATGCGGGAGATCGTCGGCCGCTCCATGGGCCTGTAGGCCCTCCCGGCCGTGACCGTGCAGACGCGGACCGTCGACCCGGCGCTGGTGCAGCGCCGGACCCTGGGCGTGCTCGGCGGGGTAGTGGCGCTCAGCGGCCTCGGGGTGACCGTCGGCATCACCGTCGGCGGCCTGCTCGCCCGCGACGTGGCCGGCTCCGACGCCGCGGCCGGGCTCGGTCAGACGGCCGGCGTGCTCGGCGCCGCGGTCCTCGCCGTGCCGCTGGCGCGGATCAGCGACCGCGCCGGTCGCCGGGCCGGGCTGGCGGCCGGGTATGCGGTCGCCGTCCTCGGGGCGCTGCTCACCGTCGTCGCCGCGGTGGTCGGCTCCCTGCCGCTGCTGCTCGTGGGCCTGTTCGCCTTCGGGGCGGCCACCGCGTGCGGCCTCCAGGCCAGGTACGCAGCAGCCGACCTGGCCGCTCCGGAGCACCGCGGGCGGGCGCTGTCCCTGGTGGTCTGGGCAGCGACGGTCGGGTCGGTCCTCGGCCCCAACCTGGCGGAACCTGGCCAGGCGCTCGGCGCCGCCCTCGGACTGGCACCCCTGGCCGGCGCCTTCGCCATCTCCGTGGCGGTCTTCGCCGTGGTGGCCCTGGGTCTGCTCGTCCTGCTGCGGCCGGACCCGCTGCTGCTGGCGCGGCAGCTCCGCGGCGCCGGCGCGGACGCCGGCCGTCCCCGCCGGGCCACCTCGGCCGCCGTCGGCGCCGTCTGGGCCGATCCGCGGGGCCGGCTCGGGCTCACCGCGGTCGTGGTCTCCCACGCGGTGATGGTCGGCGTGATGGTGATGACCCCGGTGCACATGGGCCACGGCGACGGGACGACGCTTCGGGTCATCGGCCTGGTGATCAGCGTGCACGTCGCCGGCATGTACCTGTTCTCCCCACTCGTCGGACAGCTGGCCGACCGGGCCGGCCGCCGGACGACGGTGGCCGTGGCCGCGGCCCTGCTGTTGGCGGCGGCCGTGTTGGCGGGGACGGCGCCGCCGGGGGCGGCGGTCCAGCTGGGGGCGGGGTTGTTGCTGCTCGGGCTCGGGTGGTCCTGCGGGCTGATCGCCGGCTCCACCCTCGTCACCGAGTCCGTGGGGCAGGAGCGGCGGCCGGCCGCGCAGGGCGGCGCCGACCTGCTCATGGGGCTGGGCGCCGCCGTGGCGGGCGTCGTCGGCGGGCCGTTGCTCGCCGTGGGCGGTTACGGCCTGGTGGCGCTGGTGTCGGCCGTGCTCGTGGTCCCGCTGGTGGTCGTCTGGGCGCGCACCGGGGAGGCCGTGCCGGCGCCGGGGGCTCAGCGACCGCGGTAGTTGCGGTAGAGCAGGATGAGCAGGACCAGCAGGGCCAGCGCGATCCCGATCTCGAGGACGAGGTCCAGGGTGCTGGAGCCGGTGCCGGGGATCACGCCTCCAGGGTAGGAGCCCCCGGGGCGCACCTGCTCCTCGTGCATGCGCGCTAGCGTCGGTGGCGTGCGCCTGCAGGAATTCTGGTCCCGGCTCGGTGAGCAGTTCGGCTCCATGCGCGCCGAGAGCGTGGCCCGCGACCACGTCTTCGCCTCCCTGGGTGGGCGCAACGCCGTCGAGGCGATCGAGGCCGGCCTGCCGGTCCGCCGGGTGTGGCTGGCGATCTGCGAGGAGTTCGACGTCCCGCGCAAGGACCGCTGACCGGGCAGTCGGGCATGGGATTGGCCGGCTGCGCCGCCGGACACGGGGAACCGGTGGCCGGTGAGGGGGGCGCGTGGACTCCGTGGACGAGATCGAGGAGCGGGTGCGCGCCCAGCAGCGGGTGACCGCGCTGGTCCAGGGACTGCCAGTGGCCGACGCCGAGCGCCGGGTACCGGCCTGTCCGGCCTGGACGGTCCGCGACCTGCTCGCCCACGTCGTGGGCCTGGACGCCGACGTGCTCGCCGGCGACGAACCCGACGACCACAACGCCACCTGGACGCAGTCGCAGGTCGACACCCGCCGCGACAGGGACCTGGCGACGCTGCTCTCCGAGTGGGCGGAGATGACCGGCCCGATGCGGGCCTGGATGGCCGGGCACGGTACCCGACCGCTCGGTGACGTGGTCATCCACGAGCAGGACCTGCGAGGAGCGCTCGACGTCCCCGGTGCCCGCGACGCGCCTGCCTGGGCGGTGCTGCGCGAGCGGTTCGCCCGCCGGCTGGACGGCCGGGTCGCCGACGCCGGCCTCCCTCCGGTGGCACTGGCCGGCGACACCTGGACCCACGGGGACCCGGACACCGCCGGGCTGGTGCTGCACGCGCCCGACTTCGACCTCGCCCGGGCCCTCGTCACCCGGCGGTCGGCCGGCCAGTTGCGGTCGTGGTGTCGACCGGGGACGTGACGCCCTACCTCGACTGTCTCGCCGTCCTCGGCCCGCTGCCCACGGTCGACCTCCGCCACTGACCCGGTGGACCGGCCCGCTGCACTCGTCCCGGGACACGAGTGCGCCGGATGTCCCGGCGTGCGATCGACTGCGGATGGGCGTGTCATGCTGGAAGTCGAACACACGTTCGGGCTAGATTGGGTGCCGCAGTCCACAGGCCGGGCGTCCCTCCACAGGTCGGCTGGGTCCCCCGGAAGTGTCAGCCCCCCGCTCTAGCGTCGGCACCGACCCGCTCGACCACACACTGCACCGCGACTTCCCGAAGGTGAGCACCATGGCAACGCTCGACCGCGACAAGGCCCTCGACATGGCCCTCGCCCAGATCGACAAGCAGTTCGGCAAGGGCTCGGTGATGCGGCTGGGCGACAACGCCGCGCAGGCCATCAAGGTCATCCCGACCGGCTCCATCGCCCTCGACATCGCCCTCGGCATCGGCGGCCTGCCGCGCGGCCGCGTCATCGAGGTGTACGGCCCCGAGGCCTCCGGCAAGACGACGGTCGCCCTGCACGCGGTGGCCAACGCCCAGGCCGCCGGCGGCATCGCGGCGTTCATCGACGCCGAGCACGCGCTCGACCCCGAGTACGCCCGGGCGATCGGCGTCGACACCGACGCGCTGCTGGTCAGCCAGCCCGACACCGGTGAGCAGGCGCTGGAGATCGCCGACATGCTCATCCGCTCCGGCGCGCTCGACATCATCGTCATCGACTCGGTCGCCGCGCTCGTGCCCCGTGCCGAGATCGAGGGCGAGATGGGCGACAGCCACGTCGGCCTGCAGGCCCGCCTGATGAGCCAGGCGCTGCGCAAGATCACCGGCGCGCTGAACAACTCCGGCACGACCGCGATCTTCATCAACCAGCTGCGCGAGAAGGTCGGCGTCGTCTACGGCTCCCCGGAGGTGACCACCGGTGGCCGCGCGCTGAAGTTCTACTCGTCGGTCCGGCTCGACGTGCGTCGCATCGAGACCCTCAAGCAGGGCACGGAGGCCGTCGGCAGCCGGGTCCGCGTGAAGGTCGTCAAGAACAAGGTCGCCGCCCCGTTCAAGCAGGCCGAACTCGACCTGCTGTGGGGTGTCGGCTTCAGCCGTGAGGGCGGCCTGATCGACGCCGGCGTCGAACAGGGCTTCATCCGCAAGTCCGGCGCCTGGTACACGTACGAGGGCGACCAGCTCGGCCAGGGCAAGGAGAACGTCCGCACCTTCCTGCGGGACAACCCCGACCTCGCCGACGAGATCGAGAAG
The DNA here is from genome assembly GCF_004571065.1 of Geodermatophilus sp. DF01-2. Taxonomy (GTDB): domain Bacteria; phylum Actinomycetota; class Actinomycetes; order Mycobacteriales; family Geodermatophilaceae; genus Geodermatophilus. The sequence goes on along the minus strand of NZ_SPQN01000023.1, from coordinate 22,017 downwards.
AAGGTCAAGGAGAAGCTCGGCATCGGGCCGCAGGTCGACGCGCCCGCCCCGGCCGACACGGTCGACTTCTGACGGTGAGCACCTGGCCCGAGGTCCGGGAGCATCCCGCGCCCGGACGCCGGCGCGGACGGCGATCCGGAACGTCCCCTGACCCGGACGGTCCGGGCGCCGCTCTGCCCGCCGGCGGCCCGCACCCCGAGGACGACCCGGGGGACCCGGAGCAGGTCGCCCGATCCATCTGCCTGCGGGCGCTGACCGGCGCGCCGAAGACCCGCCAGCAGTTGGCCGACCTGCTCGCCAAACGGGGAATCCCCGAGGAGGCCGCCGAACGGGTCCTCGATCGCTTCGGCGAGGTCGGGCTCATCGACGACGCCGCCTTCGCCCGGGCCTGGGTGACCTCCCGGCAGGCGGGCCGCGGCCTGGCACGGCGGGCGCTCAAGGCCGAACTGCGCGCCAAGGGCGTCGACGGAGAGGTCGCCGAGGAGGCGGTCGCCCTCGTCGACGACCAGGACGAGTGGGAGGCAGCCCGCCGCCTGGTGCAGCGCCGCCTGTCCGGCCTGCGCCGGTTCGACCGGGCCACCGCCGAGCGGCGGCTGGTGGGCATGCTGGCCCGCAAGGGCTACGGGGCCGGGCTGGCCGCGTGGGTGGTCCGGGAGGCCCTCGACGAGGACCGGTCCGGGGAGGACGCCGAGGAGCCGGGCGCGCACGGCGAGCAGGGGCTCGACGCCTGGCTGTCCTGACCGGTCACGCTCGCCGTGGCGGTCCCTTCCTACCGACCGGCCCGCTGCACACCCGGTCCCGACCAGTCCGGCCACCGATCGCGCGTGCCGGCCGGTGCCGGGCGGCCCCTCCCGGTCCGGCTCTCTCCTGGCGTCGACCTCCTCCAGGGCACCGCCGGCCCCGTCCCGGTGGCCCTCCTGCAGGGTCCTGCCGCGAGCTCGCGAGTGGCGGGGGGCAGGAGGGTCCTTCTGCTGAGCTTGCGAAGGATGGGGAGGACGGGGTCCTTGTACGAGGGGTGGGGAGGAGGAGGCCCTTCGACGGAGGGCTCGGGGAGAGTCCTTCTACGAGTGGCGGGGGGCCGGGGGTCCTCTTTCAGGTCGGGTCGGAGTCCCGGCTGCCGCTCCGCTTCCCGCCGGCGAGGCCGACCTCGCTGGCTCCTGGTCGGGAAGGCGGATCAGCCCCGGGACGCCCCGAGGGCAAGCGGCCGGCCGGCAAGTCAGCCGGCGGAGTGGGAGGGCAGGCCGTCAACCGGCAGAGCGCGGCGCCGGGACGTCAGCCGGCGAACGCTCCGCCGACCACGCGGGGACGTCGACGGCGATGCCGTCCGGCGCCTCGTCGTCGGCCACGAGCCAGCTACCCCCGGTGCCGAGACCGGAGGTGAGCCACGCCCGGATCTGCACCTCGAAGGCCTGCTGATGCGCGGCGACCGGACGGCTCACCGGCCCGAGGAAGGTCAGGTCGGTCTCCTCGCCGTCGGCAGAGCGCAGCACCACCCGACACCGCGAGCGTCGGTGCCGAGCGGGCGGGACGACCTCCCGCACGACGGCGGTCTGCGCACCCGCGGCGGTCGCGAACTCGGGCGCCGAGGCGCGCAGCCGGGCCACGAACTCCTGGGCGACGTCCATCGGCGCTTCCGTGCGGCGCACCAGGCCGGGACCGGGGGCACGGCGGGGCGGAGAGCGGTGTCCACGCCAGTGGTATCGGCAGGTCCGCGCTCGGGCGTGACCGACCAGTTCCGCCTCTCAGGCCCCGCCGCCCACTGGCACCCGACTGTCCTCGTCGGCGGCCGTGCCCGCCTCACCTGCTGTCCGCGATTGCCGGCGCTCGAGGTACTGCGCCAGCCGGCCGAGCGCGTAGTTGATCGCGATGTACATCAGCGCGATGACGATGAACGTCTGGATCGGGTTGTCCAGGTTGCGGCGGATGCTCTCGCCCTGGCTGAGCAGCTCGTCGAAGTTGGCCACGAAGGTCACCAGCGAGGTGTCCTTGAGCACGACCACGAGCTGACTGATGATTGCCGGCAGCATGACGCGGAACGCCTGCGGCAGCAGCACCAGGCGCATCGCCTGGCCGTTGGTGAGCCCGGTCGCCAGAGCCGCCTCCCGCTGCCCACGGGGAAGCGACTCCACCCCGGCCCGCACGACCTCGGCGAAGATCACCATGTTGTAGGCGGTCAGGCCGATGACCAGGCCCCACAGCACTGCGCCGCCCGGCAGCTCGTCCAGGGGAACGCCGACGTCAGGCAGCACCCGCACGCCGAAGTAGACCAGCACGACCACTGGCAGCCCGCGGAAGACCTCGACGAGCCCAATCAGCGGGATGCGCCCGGTGCGACCGAGGGACAGCCGGGCCACGGCGATCAGCGTGCCGAGCACGATCGACAGCGTCATGGCGATTGCCGCGGCCTTGAGCGTGTTGACCACGCCCTCGAGCAGCAGCCGCCAGACGGCGTCGAAGGCCTCGTTTCCGGGATTGATGAGCGGACCCCACTTCTCCATCGTGAACTCGCCCTGCTCGACCAGGCGGCGGACGACGACGAAGGCCAGCACGGCCAGGACCAGCAGGGCTACGACGGTGCCGATACGCGTACGGCGCTGAGCGCGCGGACCCTGGGCGTCGTAGAGGACGGACTGCTGGCTCATCGGGCGATCGCCACCTTCCGCTCGATGACATGCAACAGCGCCCCGGCGGGCAGCGTGATGAGGAGGAACCCGAGGGCGACACCGATGAACACCGGCAAGGTCTCGTAGCCCCGCGCGCTGGTCAGCGTTAGCCCGGTGCTCCAGAGGTCGCCCCCGACACCGAATGCGCCGACCACCGCGGAGTTCTTGAACATGGCGATGATGACGCTGCCCAGCGGCGGGACGACGGTGCGCAGGGCCTGGGGCAGCACGACGAAGCGCAGGCTTTGGGTGAAGTTCAGGCCGATCGAGCGCGCTGCCTCGGCCTGGCCGGCGGAGACCGAGTTGATGCCCGAGCGGACGGCCTCGCAGACGAACGCCGAGGTGTAGAGGACCAGGCCCAGCACGCCGAAGAAGAAGAAGCTGCGGATAACGCCGAGCTCGGGTAGCCCGAACGCGCAGAAGAACAGGACGACCGACAGCGGCGTGTTGCGGAAGGTAGTCACCCAGAAGGCGCCAAAGCGCTGCAGCGGCGGGACGGGGGAGACGCGGCACGCGGCGATCAGCATGCCGAGCACGAGGGAGCCGACCAGCGACCACAGGATGATGCTCAGCGACGTCAGGAAGCCGCTGACGTAGTCGTCGAGGTTCTCGGTGACCGCATCCACGCGCGCTCCCTCACGGTCCGTGGGTGGGACAGGACGAGGGACTGCGGCCGGCGGATGCGCGGCCGGCCGCAGTCCCTTGATCGATCAGGAGCAGGGAGCGGGCTCGGGCAGCTCGGGGGTCTCGGCGCCCTCGACCTGGCCGGCGGTGGACTCCCAGGCCTCGACGTAGGCCTCCTCGTTCTCCGCGAGGGTTTCGTTGATGAATTCGCAGAACGCGACGTCGCCGCGCTCGATGCCGATGCCGTAGGGCTCCTCGGTGAACTGCTCGCCGACCAACTTGAACGCGCCATCGGACTCGGCGACGTAGCCCAGCAGGATGACGTTGTCGGTGGTCACCGCGTCGACCGTGCCATTGCTCAGGGCGTCGACGCACTGCGAATACTCGTCGAAGAGCACCAGCTGCTCCTGCTCGCTGGCCAGGTACGGGCGGATGTTCTCCGACGGAGTCGAGCCGGTCACCGTGCAGACGGTGGCGTCGGGGTTCTCCATGAACGACTCCGGTCCGGTGATCGTCGTGTTGTCCGACCTGACCATGATCTGTTGGCCGGCCACGTAGTACGGCCCGGCGAAAGAGACCCGCTCGCGGCGCTCGTCGTTGATCGTGTACGTGGCGACGACCATGTCGACCTCGCCGCCCTCGATGACCTCCTCGCGCACGGCCGAGGGCGTCTCGACGAAGTCGATGTCCTCGGGCGCGATGCCGAGCTCGGCGGCGATAATCTTCGCGACTTCGACGTCGAAGCCCTCGACCTCGCCCTCGAGGTTCTCCAGTCCGAAGCCCGGCTGGTCGAACTTGGTGCCGACGGTGATGGTGCCGGCCTCGGCCAGCTCGGCCATCGTCGTCCCGGGCTCAAACTCGGGGGCCTCGGCGACCGGCGGCCCGGCGGCCGTTTCGTCGGCCTCGTCACCGCCACAGGCAGCGAGGGCGAGGGAGGCGATGGCGACCGTGGCGGCCAGGGTGGTGCGGCGGGTCCTCATGTGTGGGTCCTCTCGATCGGGGAACGCGGTCAGTGGGTGAGGATCTTGGACAGGAAGTCCTTGGCCCGATCGGACGCCGGGCGGGTGAAGAAGGTTTCCGGGTCGGCGGATTCGACGATCCGGCCGGCGTCCATGAACACGACCCGGTTGGCAGCCCGGCGGGCGAAGCCCATCTCGTGGGTGACGACGACCATCGTCATGCCGTCGCGGGCGAGCGTGGTCATCACGTCGAGGACCTCGTTGATCATCTCGGGGTCCAGCGCCGAGGTCGGCTCGTCGAAGAGCATCACCTTCGGGTCCATCGCCAGCGCGCGGGCGATCGCCACCCGCTGCTGCTGACCGCCGGACAGCTGCGCGGGCACCTTCTCGGCCTGCGCGCCCACGCCGACCCGGTCGAGCAGCTCGCGGGCGCGCCGCTCGGCCTCACCCTTCGACTGCCGGCGGACCTTGACCGGGCCCAGGGTCACGTTCTCCAGAACGGTCTTGTGCGCGAAGAGGTTGAAGCTCTGGAACACCATGCCGACGTCGGCGCGCAGCCGGGCCAGCTGCTTGCCCTCCTCGGGCAGCCGCTCGCCGTCGATGGCGATCTCACCCTGCTGGATCGGCTCCAGGCGGTTGATCGTGCGGCACAGCGTCGACTTCCCGGAGCCGGACGGCCCGATGACCACGACCACCTCGCCGCGGTCGATGGACAGGTCGATGTCCTGCAGCACGTGCAGCTCACCGAACCACTTGTTGACACCGGACAGACGGACGAGAGGCTCTCCGGCGGAACGGCTGGTCACCCGGGGAACCCTAGAGGCGGTGGGCGACGGTATCCGCCCCTGGCGATCACGAAGGCGTAACGAAGCCGCGGCGGGGACACCCGCTGGTTTCGCCGTACTCTCGATCCGTCATGACGACCGACCTCAGCGCCGCCACCCCGCCCCGGACCTACCGGGTCCGCACCTTCGGCTGCCAGATGAACGTGCACGACTCCGAGCGCCTCTCCGGGCTCCTGGAGGCGGCCGGCTACACCGCCGCGGCGGAGGGGGACGACGCCGACGTCGTCGTCCTCAACACCTGCGCGGTGCGGGAGAACGCCGACAACCGGCTCTACGGCAACCTCGGCCACCTGCGCCCGGTCAAGGACGCGCACCCGGGAATGCAGATCGCCGTCGGCGGATGCCTGGCGCAGAAGGACCGCGGCGAGATCGTCCGCCGCGCTCCGTGGGTCGACGTCGTCTTCGGCACGCACAACGTCGGTTCCCTGCCGGCGCTGCTGGAGCGGGCGCGGCACAACGCCGAGGCGCAGGTGGAGATCAAGGAGGCTCTCGAGGTCTTCCCGTCGACGCTGCCGGCCAAGCGGGACTCCGCATACTCCGGCTGGGTGTCGATCAGCGTCGGGTGCAACAACACCTGCACGTTCTGCATCGTCCCGTCGCTGCGCGGCACGGAGAAGGACCGTCGTCCGGGCGAGATCCTCGCCGAGGTGCAGGCGCTGGTCGACCAGGGCGTGCTCGAGGTGACCCTGCTCGGCCAGAACGTGAACAGCTACGGCGCCGAGTTCGGCGACCGGGGCGCCTTCGCCGACCTGCTGCGCGCAGTCGGCCGCATCGGGGGCCTGGAGCGGATCCGATTCACCAGCCCGCACCCGCGGGAGTTCACCGACGACGTCATCGCCGCGATGGCCGAGACGCCGGCGGTCTGCCACTCGCTGCACATGCCGCTGCAGTCGGGATCGGACGACGTCCTGCGCCGCATGCGCCGTGCCTACCGCCGGGAGCGCTTCCTCGGCATCCTCGACCGGGTGCGGGCGGCGATGCCCGACGCGGCGATCACCACCGACATCATCGTGGGGTTCCCCGGCGAGACCGAGGCCGACTTCGAGCAGACCCTCGACGTGGTGCGCGCCGCCCGGTTCGCCGGCGCCTTCACCTTCCAGTACTCCAAGCGGCCCGGGACGCCGGCCGCCGAGATGGACGGCCAGCTGCCCAAGGCCGTCGTCCAGGAGCGCTACGAGCGGTTGGTCGCCCTGCAGGAGGAGATCAGCTGGGCGGAGAACCGCGCCCAGGTGGGGCGGACCGTCGAGCTGCTGGTGGCCGCGGGGGAGGGCAGCAAGGACGCCCGCACCGGCCGACTCTCCGGCCGCGCCCGCGACGGCCGGCTCGTGCACTTCACGGCCGCGGACGGCGTCCGTCCGGGCGATGTCGTCGAGACCGTGGTGACCCAGGCGGCGCCGCACCACCTGGTCGCCGACGGGCCGCTGCTGTCGCACCGGCGGACCCGCGCGGGAGACGCCGCCGAGGCAGGTAGCCGCCCGACCACGCCCGGCGTGCTGCTCGGGATGCCGCGGATCGGCGCCCCGGCCTGAGGCCCCCCGGCCCCCTGCAGCGTCCCGACGCGACCCGTCCCGGGTACCGCCCTGAGCTTGCGAAGGATGGGGAGGACGGGGTCCTTTACGGCGGGGGCAGGGGGTCCTCTACGAGGGGCGGGGAGGAGGGGGTCCTTTCTCAGCGGCGGGAGGCCGACTTCTCCGCCTCGGCCAGCCATTCCCGCCGGGTGGCCAGGTTGGCCCGGGCCTCGTCGGTCCGCCGGGCGTCGCCGGCCGCCTCGGCCTTGACCAGCTGCTCCTCGGCCTTGGTGACCGCCTGCCGCATCGAGGTGACCATCGGATTCTCCGGAGCCACCCGCGCGCGGGTGGTGTCGGCGGCGCCGCGGATACGCTGCTCGACGGCCTGCATCCGGTCCTCCAGTTGCCGCATCGCGCCACGCGGCACGTGGCCGATCGCGTCGTAGCGCTCCTGCAGCTTGCGCAGCGCGTTCTGCGCCCCGCGCAGGTCGGTGGAGGGGTCGAGCTTCTCGGCCTCGGTGAGGATCTCCTCCTTGGCCTGCTGGTTGGCCAGCTGCTCGGCGTTGCGGGCCTTGTCCGACTCACCGCGGGCGGTGAAGAAGACGTCCTGGGCGGCGCGGAACTGCTTCCACAGGTCGTCGTCCCCGTCGCGGCCGGTGCGGGGGACGGCCTTCCAGCGGTCCATCAGCGCGCGCATCGCGGCGCTGGTGGGGCCCCAGTCGGTGGACGTCGAGAGCTGCTGCGCCTCGGCGATGAGCTCCTGCTTGGCCGCGCGGGCCTCGCTGCGCTGGGCGTCGAGCGCGGCGAAGTGCGCGCCCCGCCGGCGGCCGAAGGCGTCGCGGGCGGCAGCGAAGCGCGTCCACAGCGCCTCGTCGGTCTTGCGGTCGATGCCGCGGATGGTCTTCCACTCCTCGACGATGGCCTTGAGCCGGTCGCCGGCGGCCTTCCACGAGGTGGACTCGGCGGCGATCTGCTCGGCCTCGGCGGCCAGCGCCTCCTTGCGGGCGACCTGCGCGGCCCGCGCGGCGGCCTTCTCCGCCCGCGACTCGGCGGCCGCGGAGTCGGCGGTCCCGACCATGGCGCGGGCGCGGGCGGCCAGCCCGTCGAGGTCGCCGACGGCGGTCGCGGTGGGGATCGACTCGGCCAGTGACTGCGCCTTGGCCTTGATCTCACCGGGGTTTCCGGTGTGTGCCTTCAGCCGCGCCTCGAGCAGCGACACCTCCGTGGCCAGGTCGTCGTAGCGGCGGGCGTAGTGGGCCAGCCCTGCGGCCGGGTCGCCGGCCTGCCAGGAGCCGACGGCGCGCTCGCCGTCGGCGGTGCGGACGTAGACGGTGCCGTCCTCGTCCACCCGGCCCCAGTGCGTGGGGTCGGCCGCCGGGGCGGTGGGCGACTGCGGTGCGGTGACCTCAGGCGTGGTGCCCTCGGGTGCGGTCCCCTCCGGAGTGTGCTCGGCGGCCTCCGGGGTGTGCTCGGCGGTCTCCGCGGTCGGGCCGGCGGCCCCCGCGGTCGGGTCGGCGAGAGCGGCGTCGCCGGGCGTGGGCGCCGCCGCCGTCCCCGCCTCGGGGGCGACCGCCTCGGATCCGGCCGTCTCCGGCTGGGGCAGCTGCTGCGAGGGGTTTCCGGCGTTCTCCGTGCTCGACACGCTCCGGAGTGTCCCACGACGCATCCGGGACACTGCTGCGGTGAGCTCACATCGCGCGGGCGGACCGGAGGCTCCCCTGGCCGTCGCCTTCTGCCCGTGCCCGCCGCTGCTCCTACCGGCGGTGGCCGGCCGGGCGGCGGCCGACACCGCCGCGCTGCGGGTCGACTGCGCGAGCGCGGTGGATGCGATGCTCGCCGCCGGTGCGGAGGTCGTGGTGGTCGTCGGCGGCGACGGGGCCTGCGGGCGGTTCGGGAACGGCGACGGCGGGGACCTGGGCGGCTTCGGCGTCGACCTGGAGGTCCCGTTCGCGGAGAGGGTCCGGCCGGGCGGGCGCCGTACCCCGCTGGCCCACACGCTCGGCGCCTGGCTGCTGGACGAGGCCGGGTACGCCGGCGTCCGCCTCGGGGTCGGTCCGGACGACCTCGCCGCCGCCCTGACGGGCATGCCCGGGCCGGTGGGGGTCCTGGCGATGGGGGACGGCTCGGCGCGGCGCTCGCTCAAGGCGCCGGGCTCCCTCGACGAGGCCGCCGCCCCCTTCGACGACGCGGTCGCGGCCGCCTTGGCCGCCGGCGACGCGGCGGCCCTGGCGGCCCTCGACCCGGCCGAGGGGGTGCGGCTGCTCGCCGCCGGCGTGCCCACCTGGCGGGCCGTCGGCGCCGCCCTGGCCGGCCGGGAGGTGGAGGGCCGGCTGCACGCGCACGAGGCGCCCTTCGGCGTCGGCTACCTGGTCGCCGACTGGCGCGCCCGGTGAGCGACCTCCCGCCGGTGGTCGCGCTGGTGGGCCCCACCGCCACCGGCAAGACCGCGCTCGGGGTCGCCCTCGCGCAGCGGCTCGGCGGCGAGGTGGTCAGCGCCGACTCGATGCAGCTCTACCGCGGCATGGACATCGGCACCGCCAAGCCCGACGCCGCGGAGCGGGACGGCGTGCCGCACCACCTGCTCGGCGTCTGGCACGTGCGCGAGGCGGCGTCGGTGGCCGAGTACCGACGGCTGGCCCGCGCCGAGGTGGACCGGCTGCGCGCGGCGGGCGTGGTGCCGCTGCTGGTCGGCGGCTCCGGGCTCTACGTGCGCGCCGTCCTCGACGAGCTGGACTTCCCCGGCACCGACCCCGCGGTGCGGGCCCGGCTGGAGGCCGAGCTCGCCGACTCCGGCCCAGCGGAACTGCACGCCCGGCTGGCGGCTCTCGATCCCGCTGCGGCGGCCGCCGTCCTGCCGTCGAACGGGCGGCGGATCGTGCGCGCGCTCGAGGTCGTCGAACTCACCGGCGGGCCGTTCCGGGCGACGCTGCCCGAGCCGCGGCCGCACTACCCGGCCGTGGTGGTCGGCCTGGACCGGGAGCCGGCCGAACTCGACGAGCGGGTCGCCGCCCGGGTGGACCGGATGTGGGCGGCCGGCTTCGTCGCCGAGGTGGAGGCGCTGGCCGCCGACGGTCTGCGGGAGGGCCCCACCGCCTCGCGGGCGCTGGGCTACGCGCAGATCCTGGCCCAGCTCGACGGTGCGCTCACCCCGGCCGAGGCACGCGAGCGCACGATCAGCGCCACCCGGCGGTTCGTGCGCCGACAGCGCTCCTGGTTCCGCCGCGACGCGGCGACCGGCTGGCTCGACGCCGCCCGGCCGGACCTGGTGGACGCGGCGCTCGGGGTGATCACCGCTCGTACCCTGGACCGGTGAGCGCGCAGCGGGTCCTGGTCGGGCACGGCACGGAGAACGACTTCGTCGTCCTGCCCGACCCCGACGGCACCGGCTGGCCGGAGGAGCGGCTGGACGCAGCCATGGTGCGGCGGCTGTGCGAGCGGCGCGCCGGTCTCGGTGGGGACGGCGTGCTGCGCGTCGTCCGCAGTGCGCACGTGCCCGACGCCTCCGCGGTGCTCGGCGAGGCGCTGGCGCAGTGCGAGTGGTTCATGGACCACCGCAACGCCGACGGTTCGACCGCCGAGATGTGCGGCAACGGCATCCGGCTGTTCCTGCACGTCCTGGTCACCGAGGGTCTGGTGGAGCGGTCGGCCTGCGCGGACGGCATCTGGGTCGGCACCCGCGGCGGACCCCGACGGGTCGGTGCCGCGGCCGACGGCGGCTACTGGGTCCACATGGGCCCGGCGCGGCCGTTCGGCACCGGCGCCGCCGAGCTGGGCGGCACCTCGTTCCCCGGCCGCGCGGTGTCGATGGGCAACCCGCACCTGGCCGTGCTCACCGACGTCGACGTCGACACCCTCGACCTCGGTCACGTGCCGGCGGTCGACCCCGGCCTCTTCCCGGACGGCGTCAACGTGGAGTTCGTCAACGTCGTGGAACCTGGCGCGCACATCCGGCTGCGGGTGTTCGAACGGGGGGTGGGGGAGACCCGCTCGTGCGGCACCGGTGCGTGCGCCGCGGCCTGGGCGGCCCTGGAGGCCGCCGCCACGACCGCCGGCACGGTCACCGTCGACGTTCCCGGCGGCCGGCTGACCGTGACGGTCGACGAGCGGACGACGGTGCTCAGCGGTCCCGCAGTGGTGGTGGCCGCCGGCGAACTCACCCGGGAGTGGATCGGGAGCCTCGAGGATCCGCTCGCCGGCTGAAAAAGGACCCTCCTGCCCCCTGCCGTTGGCCCCGTCCCGGGTCCCGCCCTGAGCTTGCGAAGGGTGGGGAGGACGGGGTCCTTCTACTGCAGGAGGGCCGCCGACTGATCACGGCCCACCCTCGCCGGTCCCGGTCGGCGGCTCGTCCGGCTTGCTGCCGGCCTGCCGCTCGGCCTCGGAGGGGCGGTGCGGCGTGTATCCCGGGTTCTCCGTCATCCCGCCCGGGGCGTCGAGGATGTCCCGCGGGGGGTGCAGACCCACGGGGTCGCGGCCCGGGTCGTCGAGCTCGTCGTCGGCGCGCGCGCTGCTGCTGCCGGACTCGGTCATCTGGAGCCTCCTCGGAGTCGGTCGTCGTCCGGGCCCTACCCGGCTGTGCCCCGGCCACGCGTGGCGGGATGGTCCCCGGCCGGCGCGGTGTTGCAACCGGCGATGACAACTCGGATGCCCCAGCTGCTGGGGTCTGCCACGCTGGAGACGATGACGACAGCACAGAACCGCGCCGTCCTGGCCGACGCCGAGGAGCGAGCCCTCCGGGCCGCTCCGGCGCCCGCCGAGGGGGCGCCCCGCCCCGACGAGGGATGGGCGGAGCCCGACGACACGACCGGCTCCTACGAGCTCGAGGCCCGCGGCGCGCTGCGCCGGGTGGCCGGCCTGTCCACCGAGCTCGCCGACGTCACCGAGGTCGAGTACCGACGGCTGCGCCTGGAGCGCGTGGTGCTGGTCGGCGTCTGGACCGAGGGGACGCAGGCCGACGCCGACCGGTCGCTCGCCGAGCTCGCCGCGCTGGCCGAGACCGCGGGCTCGCAGGTCCTGGAGGCGGTCAGCCAGCGGCGCGACAAGCCCGACGCCGGCACCTACGTCGGGTCGGGCAAGGCCGCCGAGGTCCGCGATCTCGTCGCGGCGGCCGGCGCCGACACGGTGATCTGCGACGGTGAGCTGACCCCGGGCCAGCTGAACGCGTTGGAGAAGATCCTCAAGGTCAAGGTGGTCGACCGGACCGCGCTGATCCTCGACATCTTCGCCCAGCACGCCTCCAGCCGGGAGGGCAAGGCGCAGGTCGAGCTGGCCCAGATGCAGTACATGCTGCCGCGGCTGCGCGGCTGGGGTGAGTCGCTGTCCCGGCAGGCCGGTGGCCGGGTGGCCGGGGGTGGCGGGATCGGAACGCGCGGGCCCGGCGAGACGAAGATCGAGACCGACCGGCGGCGGATCCGGGCGCGGGTGAGCAAGCTGCGGCGGGAGATCGCCGGCATGGCCACCGCGCGGGCCACCCAGCGCTCGAGCCGGGGCCGCAACGCCGTTCCCGGCGTGGCGATCGCCGGATACACCAACGCCGGGAAGTCCAGCCTGCTCAACCGGCTCACCGGTGCCGGCGTGCTGGTGGAGAACGCACTGTTCGCCACCCTGGATCCGACCGTGCGACGGGCGCAGTCCCCGGACGGCCGCGAGTACACGCTCACCGACACCGTCGGGTTCGTGCGGCACCTCCCGCACCAGTTGGTCGACGCCTTCCGCTCGACGCTGGAGGAGGTGGCCGCCGCCGACCTGCTGCTGCACGTCGTCGACGGCTCCGACTCCGACCCGCTGGGCCAGATCGACGCCGTCCACGTCGTCCTCCGCGAGATCGACGCGGGGGCGGTACCGGAGCTCATCGTGGTCAACAAGGTCGACGCGATGACCGAGGACGACGTCCTCACGCTGCGCCGGGCGCTGCCGGGGGCGGTGTGGGTCTCGGCGCGCACGGGGGAGGGCATCGAGCGGCTCCGCGAGATCGTCGCGGCCCGGCTGCCGCACCCCGACGTCGAGGTCGACGTGCTGGTGCCCTACGACCGCGGCGACCTGGTCGCCCGCGTGCACCGGGACGGCGAGGTGCTCGGCGAGACCCACGAGGCCACCGGCACCCGGCTGAGCGCCCGGGTGGACGGCGCGCTCGCCGCCGTCCTGCAGGAGTTCACCGCGCCGGTCGGCTGACACGCCCCGCCCGAGCGGGCGAGGTCACGATCCGGTCACGGCCCGGTACCGTGGCCGGCGTGACCAGCGGTGCGGTGCGGCGGCGTTCCGGGGTGTCCGTGCCCCCGGGCGCCGCAGCCGCGCATCCTGCCCCGGTGTCCACGACCGGCCGCCCGCAGTGGTGGCTGCTCGTCGCCGCCCTCGTCATCGGGTCGCTCGTCACGGCCGACCTGTTCGGCAGCGGCTGGCTCGAGCGCCTGGACCTGCAGGTCTCCGAGGTCGCGACCGACTGGGGCCTGGAGGAGTCGGCGGCCTACCCGCTCTTCTGGGTGCTGACCCAGGTCGGCGGGCGGGGGACGATCCTCGTCGTCCTCGCCGCGCTGGTGGGGTACCTGGCCTGGCGACGACGTACCTGGCTGCCCCTGGTCCGGGTGCTGACCGCGCTGGCCCTCCTGACGGTGACGGTCTACGCGATCAAGTTCGGCACGGGGCGCACGGCGCCCAACTTCCCGGGGTCGTTCTTCTTCCACCCGGACGGCGCGTCCTTCCCCTCCGGTCACGTCGCCAACGCCGTGCTCATGTGGGGGGTGGCCCGCTGGCAGGCGGTCGAGTACGGCCTGCCCGCTCCGGTGCAGCGGGTCTTCTGGTGGCTGAGCGTGGCGGGGCCGGTCGTCACCGGCGTCGCGATGGTCTCCCTGGACTTCCACTGGGTCACCGACGCCGTCGTCGGGGCCGCCGTCGGCATCCTGCTGCTGGGCGTGGTTCATGCACTGGACGCAGTCGTGCTGTCACGCTGGGCCGGTGTCCGAGCAGGCCGGTCGTCCGCATAGCGGCGTCGGGGGGCGACGCCTGGCGGCGGGGACGGGCCTCGCGCTGTCCCTCGTCCTGGGCGTCGCCCTGCCGGCGTCCGCACAGCCGGCCGCCTCCGCTGCACCGGCCGACCCTGCCGGGCCGGTGGCGCGCTGCCAGCTCACCGACCCCCGGCTGCCGGAGGTCTCCGGCCTGGTGGAGGTCGGCGACCGGATGCTGGTGCACAACGACGGCGGCGACCGCCTGGACGTCTACGTGCTGGACCAGGCCTGCGCGGTCGTCACCGTGCAGTCGGCGGCGCTCGACCCCTACGACCCGGAGGACATGGCGCTCGCCGTCGACGGGACGGTCTGGCTGGCCGACACCGGCGACAACACGGGCACCCGCGAGACCGTGGCCCTGCTCGCGCTGCGCCCCGACGGCAGCAGCTCGGTGTACCGGCTCACCTTCCCCGACGGGCCGCGGGACGTCGAGGCGCTGCTGCTGGCTCCGGACGGCACGCCGTACCTGGTCAGCAAGGAGGTCCTCGGGGCCAGCGCGGTGTACCGGCCGGTGTCGGCGCTGGCCGAGAACGGCACGGTGGGGCTCGCCGAGGTCGCCGGCGTGGACTTCACCCTGACCGGGACGCCGGGCGGCCCGGTGGGCCGGGCCGGGCAGCTCATGGTCACCGGCGGCGCGGTCTCGCCCGACGGCCGGTGGATCGCGCTGCGCACCTACACCGACGCCTACGTCTGGCCGCTGTCGGGCTCCGACGTCGTCGGGGCGCTCGCGGCCGAGCCGCGCCGCGTCGCCCTGCCCACCGCGCCGCAGGGGGAGGCGGTGAGCTTCACCGGGGACTCCTCGGCGCTCGTCGTCGCGGGCGAGGGGCTGCCCGGCGACGTCACCGTCGTCCCGGTGCCGGCCGCTCCGAGCCCGGCCGCCCCGTCCGAGCCCCCGGACGGGGCGCTGACCGACCTGCTCGGCACCGATGGCGGCCCCTCGCCCATCCCGGCCGCGGTGGCCGCCGCGGCCGCGGCCGCCGTGCTCGTGTGGCTCGGCAGCAGGCTGCGCGGCCGCAGCGGCTGAGCTTCAGGCCGGCCGCCAGCCGAGCTGGCGGCTGCACTCGGTGGCGGCCCGAGCGACCTGCTCGCCGAACTCCGACCACAGCGGTTGCGGGAACCGGTGGGCCGGGAGGGAGAGGCTCAGCGACGCGACGGGGAGGCCGGAGGTCCCCAGGACGGCCGCGCCCACGGCCGCGATCTCGGGGTGCCTGGTGCCCACGGTCACCGCATAGCCGTCCCGCCGCACCCGGACGAGCTCCTCCTGCAGCGCGGCGACGTCGGTCTGGGTGTGCTCGGTGAGCGCCTCGAGCGGCACCGCCACGAGCAGCGCGCGGGCCTGCGCCTCCGGCATCGCCGCCAGGATGGCCTTGCCCGAGGCGGTGGTGTGCAGCGGCGCACCGTTGCCGATCGTGGTGTGCGTCCGCACCGGGTGGACACCCTCGATCTTCTCGATCAGGACGACCCGGCGCTCCTCCGGGACCGACAGGTGCACGGTCTCCCCGGTCGCCGCGGACAGCGTGTGCATGGCGGGCAGGGCCACCCGGCGGATCTCCTCGTCGCCGCGGTGGCGGGAGCCGATGGACAGCGCCTTGGAGGTCAGCGACCAGCGGGTCGGCTCCTCGGCCCCGGCCCGGATCCAGCCGAGCTGGCCGAGGGTGAGCAGCATGCGCTGGGTCGTCGACTTGGGCAGCTGCATGGCGCGCGACAGCTCGCTGACGCCGACCGGTTGCTGCTCGGCCACCGCCTCCAGGACCGCCAGGGCGACGGAAACGCTCCTCATGTGGTTGACGCCACCCTCCAGTCGCTCCTACTGTGGCGTTCGCCACAGCCGTGCCGCACAATGGCAAACCGTGCCACACAGTGACACGGTCGTCAAGCAGTTGGAGGCCAGTTGCCGATCCCAGGTCCGCCGGGAGCCCTCACGGGCGTCCGGGTCCTCGACCTCACCCAGGTCATGGCGGGGGCCTACTGCTCCATGCTCCTGGCCGACATGGGGGCCGACGTCGTCAAGGTCGAGCGACCGGACGGCGGGGACGACACCCGACGGATGTCCCGCGGCCCGGACGTGGAGCTCTCGCCGGCCTTCAACGCCATGAACCGGAACAAGCGCGGTCTCGCGGTGGACCTCAAGGACCCTCGCGGCGTCGACGTCGTGCGGCGGCTGGCCCGGGACGCCGACGTCCTGGTGGAGAATTTCCGGCCGGGGATGCTCGACCGCCTCGGGCTGGGCCACCAGGCTCTCCGCAAGCTCAACCCCGAACTCGTCTACTGCTCGATCTCCGGCTTCGGGGCCACCGGGCCCTATGCCGGGCGCGGTGGCTACGACCTGGTCGCCCAGGCGATGAGCGGCCTGATGAGCATGACCGGGGAACCGGGACGGCCTCCGGCCAAGGTGGGTGTGCCCGTCTGCGACCTCAACGCCGGGCTCTTCGCCGCCTACGGGGTCCTGTCGGCGTACGTGCACCGGCTGCGCACCGGCGAGGGGCAGTTCGTCGACACCTCGCTGCTGGAGGCCGGCGTCGCCTACACCGTCTGGGAGACGGCGATGTTCTTCGCCACCGGCGAGGTCGCCCGGCCGATGGGGTCGGCCCACCGGCTGTCGGCGCCGTACGAGGCCCTGCCGACCGCCGACGGGTGGATCGCCATCGGAGCGGCCAACCAGCGCAACTGGGAGCGGCTGTGCGCCGCGCTCGGGGACGACGGTCTGGCGGCCGACCCCCGCTTCGCCGACAACGGCGCCCGGATGACCCACCGGATCGAGCTCGCCGGGGAGCTGGCCACCCGGCTGCGCCGCCGGCCCACGGCCCAGTGGCTCGAGCTCCTGCACGCGGCCGGCGTCCCCAGCGGCCCCCTCTACGACATCGAGCAGGTCTACGCCGACCCGCAGGTGCAGGCCCGCGAGATGCTCGTGGAGACCGACCATCCCCGCATGGGCCGGGTCCGCCACATCGGCCCACCCGTGAAGCTCTCGGCCACGCCGGCCGCCGTCCGCCGTCCGGCTCCCCTCCTGGGCCAGCACAGCCGGGAGGTGCTCGCCGAGACCGGTGTGCCCCACGCCGAGATCGACGAGCTGATGGCCGCGGGAGTGCTGGTCGGCACCCCGGCCGAGGACGTCCCCGGCCGGGCCGGGACCGATCGCACCCCCCTCGAGCCGACGGAGGTCTCGGCGTGACCCATCTCGTGCTGTCCGGACTGACCAAGAGCTTCGGCGCCGCACCGGTCGTGGACGGGGTCGACCTCTCCATCGAGGACGGGGAGGCCGTGGTCCTGCTGGGCCCCAGCGGCTGCGGCAAGACCACCTGCCTGCGGATGATCGCGGGCTTCGAGCGGCCCGACAGCGGGGAGATCCGGCTCGGGGACCGGGTCCTCGTCGGCCCCCGCGTCTTCGTCCCCCCGGAGCGCCGGCGCATGTCGGTGGTCTTCCAGAGCTATGCGCTGTGGCCGCACCTCAGCGTGCGGGAGAACGTCGGGTACGGCCCGGCGACGGCCAAGGTGGGCCGCGCGGAGGTGCGCCGCCGGGTGGACGAGGCGCTGACCATGGTGCAACTCGAGGGCATGGCCGACCGCTACGCCCACCAGTTGTCGGGCGGGCAGCAGCAGCGGGTCGCGCTGGCCCGGGCGCTGGTCAACGAGCCGGCCCTGCTGCTGCTCGACGAGCCGCTGTCCAACCTCGACACCCGGCTCCGCGAGGAGATGCGCTCGGAGATCAAGCGGATCCACCGCTCCCTGGGCGTGACGATGGTCTACGTCACCCACGACCAGGCCGAGGCGCTCTCGCTGGCCGACCGGCTGGTGGTCATGCACGCCGGTCGCATCGTCCAGGTGGGCACGCCCGAGGAGGTCTACCGGCGGCCGCGGACGGGCTTCGTCGCGCGGGCACTCGGGGCCACCAACCTGCTGCCCGCGACGGTGTCCGGCGGCCCGACGGGGGACGCGGTACCCCTCCTGCTGCCTGCCGGGATCTCGGCGACCGCGCCGCTCCCGGCCGACCTGTCCGTGCAGCCGGGCGCGGAGGTCGCGGTGTCCGTCCGCCCGATGGACCTGCGGCTGCGCCCGGCGGCCCCGGGTGCGTCGGACGGCGGACGCATCCTCGAGGCCCTGTTCTTCGGCGACCACGTCCAGTACGCCATCGCACTGCCGGGGGTGGCCGCGCCGGTCAAGGCGACCGGGCCGAGCGTCGGCCGGTTCGACGTGGGGGACGCCGTCGCGCTCGACGTCGCCGAGGCCGCGGTGGCCATCGTCGCCGACCGTCCGGACAGCACCGCCCCATCGGCCGCCGTCACCGGCGCCGCCCAGTCCGCACCACCACCCGCCGGCCGGTCCGCCGCGTGACCGGCCGGCGCAGCCGCATCCCCGTTCCCCCTCCCGTCCACCACCCGGAAAGAGGCTCCGTGTTCACCATGCGTCCGTCCCGCCGCCTGCTCACCTGTCTCGCCGCCCCGACGGCCGCTGTGCTCGTCAGCGCCTGTGGCAACGGCTCCTCCGACGTCGCGGCCGCCGGTGGGGAGGGGGACGCGTCCACCACCTGCGAGGGCATCTCCGACGAGCTCGTCGCGGCCGCCCAGGAGGAGGGCGGCGCCGTCGTCTACGGCGGCGGCCACACGCGGGCGGGCCTGGAGCTGCTGCAGCAGAAGATGCAGGAGGAGTTCGGCCTGGACATCACCTTCACCCGCGAGGACTCGGGCGCGATCGCGAACTCGATCTCGGCCGAGCTCGCCAGCGGTTCGCTGAACGCCGACGTGGTCAGCCTGACCGACCCGGCCACGATGCAGCAGTGGGCGGAGGAGGGTGTCATCGTCGACGCCGAGGTGCCCAACGCCGACGACATCATCGAGGGGCTGGACGACCCGGCCACTCCGCAGGTGCCCTACAGCCTCGTCCCGCTGGGGATCATGTACAACTCGGCGACCACCGACGCGGCCGACCTGCCCACCACCTGGGAGCAGCTGGCCGCCGAGTACCCCGGCGCGATCGTCACCTCGGACCCCGGCGCGTCGGGTACCGCCCTCGCCTTCTACACCATGCTCACCGACCTGTACGGGGAGGAGTGGCTCGAGCAGCTGGCCGAGCGCCAGGTCGCGGTCACCGACAGCAGTCTGGCGCTGGCGCAGCTGGTGCTGACCGGCGAGGCCGACATCGGCATCCCCGCGATCGAGTCGGCCGTCATCGGTGCGGCTCAGGAGGGGGAGCCGCTGGAGATCGCCTACATGGAGGACGGCGTCCCGACGTTCACCTCCGAACTGGCCATGCTCGCCGACGCGCCACATCCCAACGCGGCCCAGCTGGTCGTCCAGTACCACCTCTGCGAGGACTTCCAGGCCGCGCTGGCCGAGCAGGGCGGGCGCAGCGTCCTCGTCGACGGCCCGCAGCCTCCGGAGGCCGCCGACCTCTCCGACGCCACCCTGCTGACCACCAGCCTCGAGGAGATCTCGACCCGCGGGGAGGACGTCACCGCCCGGTTCGCGGAGCTCTTCGACCGATGAGGCAGCCCACTCCGGTGCACCCGGACGTCCCACCGGGATCCCCGCCACGGACGGTCGCCGCGCGCCCCGTCGCCGGGTGCCCGGTCGCCGCGCCAGGGGGCCGGCCATGGCGGTGAGCAGCCCCGCCGTCCCCGCGGCGTCGGACACCGACGCCGCGGGGAGGGCGCCCGCGCAGCGGCCGGCCGGTCCGGCCGGCGGCCGCCGGCGCGCGACGTGGTTCGACCGCAGCATGCGAGTGGTCTGGGCGCTGGCCGTTCTCGCGCTGATCGGCTACCCGATCGCCCAGGTCTTCGGCCAGAGCTTCGTCGCCGGAGTCGGCGGGTTCACGCTCGCGAACTACGCCCTGCTCGGCCAGGAGCCCGATCTGGTCGAGGCGATCCTCAACTCGCTGTGGATCGCCGTCGGCACGGTCGTGGGCAGCCTCCTGCTGGGCCTGCCGGTGGCCTGGCTGACCGTGCGCACGGACATGCCGCTGCGGCGCTTCTTCCGCGGCAGCGCCGTCCTCACCTTCGCCGCGCCGAGCTTCATCGCGGCCCTGGGCTGGATCCTGCTGCTGGGGCCGCGTAGCGGCCTGCTCAACACGGCACTCGTGAACCTCTTCGGTCTGGAGGAGGCCCCCTTCGACATCTTCACGCCGTGGGGGATCATCTTCGTCCTGTCGCTGTTCCTGTACCCGCTGGTCTTCCTGCCGGTGTCGGCTGCGCTGGAGGGCATCGACCCGGCTCTGGAGCAGGCGGCGTCCAGCCTGGGCGCCTCCCGCTGGCGCGTGCTGCGCACGGTCACCTTCCCGGTGATCGCGCCGGCGCTCATCGCCGGCTCGATCCTGGTGTTCGTCAGCGCGGCGATCATCTTCGGCCCGGTGGCCATCCTGGGTGCGCCGGTGGGGTTCCAGACCATCCCCACGGTGTTGCTGAGCCTGATGCAGTTCCCGCCCCGGATCGAGGCGGCGGCGGTCATCTCGGTGCCGATCCTGGTGATCATCGCCGTCCTGCTCGTGGTGCAGCGCTGGCTGACCGGCGGCAAGCGGTTCACCGTCATCGGCGGCAAGCCCGGCCGGCAGGACGCCACCCACCTGCGCGCCGGCGGCCGGGTGCTCGGGATGACCTTCTGCTCGGCCGTCGTGCTGCTGAGCATCGTCCTGCCGTTCGGCGTGCTCCTGGTGACGTCCTTCCGGGAGGCCCTCGGCCGGCCGCTCGGCTGGGACAACTTCACGCTCACCGGGAACTACGAGCAGGTGTTCGGCCGCCCGCTCATCACAGCGGCGATGCGCAACAGCTTCGCGCTGGCCGTGGCCGGCACGGTGCTCGCGCTCGCCGTCGCGCTGCTCGCCGCGTGGCTGGCGCACCGCACGCGGGCACGCAGCAATGCCCTGATCGCGCCCGTGATGGCGGCTCCGCTGGCCTTCCCCGGTGCGGTGCTCGGCATCGGGCTGATCATCGCCTACGCCGGCACGCCGTTCGGCCTCGGCGGCACGCTCACCATCCTGCTCATCGCCTACGCCGGCAGCGCCCTGCCCCTGTCCTACGCCTACGTGCACGCCGGCATGGGGCAGATCGGCGCGGAGGTCGAGGAGGCGTCGCGGAGCCTCGGTGCGTCGTGGGCGCGGACCTGGCGCCGGATCACGGTGCCGCTGCTGCGACCCTCCCTGCTGGCGGCGGGGCTGCTCAACTTCGTCCTGCTGTTCCGCGAGCTGGAGATGTCGGTGTTCCTCTACACCGGCGCCAACCCGACGGTCGCCACCGTCCTCTACAACCTGGCCAGCGAGTCGCTCTACCAGCGCGTCGGTGCGCTCTCGGTGGTGATCCTCCTGATCAACATCGTGGTGACCGTGATCGCGATACGGCTGCTGGACCGCAGGCCCGGCGAGTCGCCGTCCCGACGCCGCCGTCGTTCCCCGTCCGTCGCCCTCAACACACCCCCGGAGGAAGCCGCATGACCGCCACCATCCCTGATCTCGGCGCCGGAGTGCACCTGCGGTACGAGACCCCGCACATCGCCGTGCTCACGCTCGACAGCGAGCCGGCCAACACGTTCAGCTGGGAGAGCCGGCGGTCGTTCATGCGGGCGCTGGACATCCTCGACGCCGACGAGCAGGTCCGCTGCCTGGTCATCACTGGGGAGGGCCGCGCGTTCACGGCGGGCGCCCAGCTGCGCGAGGACCAGTCGATGAGCGACGAGCAGCTCACCGACTACCTGGCCGAGTTCAGCCGGGTGCTCAACGGCGTGCAGAACTTCCGGGCGCCGGTGATCGCCGCGATCAACGGCGCCACGGTGGGCGGAGGGCTGGAGTTCGCGCTGTGCTGCGACATCCGGATCGCCTCGACCGACGCGTTCTTCGTGGCTGCGGGCGTCAACGTCGGGCTCATCGTCAGCTTCTGGCGGCTGCCGCGGGTGGTGGGCCTCGGTGCGGCCAAGGAGATCCTGCTGACCGGTGCGCGCTACACCGCGCACCAGGCGCTGAACTGGGGCCTGGTCACCGAGGTGCACGAGCCGACCGACCTGATGCCGGCCGCCCTGGCCAAGGCCCAGCGGATCGCCACCCGGGCCCCGCTGTCGGTCGAGGTCGCCAAGTCCGCGGTGACGCAGGCCTTCGAGCTGGACTTCGCCGAAGGACAGGCGTTGCAGACCCAGCGCTTCCTGGAGATGTTCCGCACCGAGGACCACCAGGAGGCGCTGCGGGCCTTCTTCGAGAAGCGGGACGGCGACTACCAGCGCCGCTGACCCGGCACGCGACACCGGCGCGGCCGCGGACCCGGCTCGAGTCGGCGGCCGCGCCGGTGTCCATCCCCCTGCGCGCTCGACGCGCGCCGGTAGTAACTCCCTGAGCGGTTGAAGACCCAGGACATCCCCCTGGTGGGGTGAACGGGCTTGGTGTCCCAACCCCAACCAGGAGGATGTCGTGTCGAACCGTAGCTCTCGTCGGCTGTCTCGTGGAGA
>NZ_SPQN01000022.1 GCF_004571065.1 Geodermatophilus sp. DF01-2 | reverse complement strand
GATCTGCTCGGGGCCGACGTCGACACCGCGTGGAGGCGCCTGTCCTGCGTCGGCCCGGCCGCACGGGTGGCTGCGCCGGCCCGCCGCGGACGGTGGGCGGCCGCGCTGCGCCGGCCGGCGGTCGCGGCGCTCGGGGTCGTCGTCGTCCTGTCGGGCGCCGGCGTCGCCGCGGCCAACGACTGGCTGCCGATGTTCCGCACCGAGCAGGTCGCGCCGCTCGCCGTCGACAGGACCGACCTCGTCGCGCTGCCCGACCTCTCCGCGTTCGGGGACCTGGAGGTCACCGGTGAGGTCCGCCCGTCGGAGGTGCCGGACGCCGCCGCCGCGGAGGAGCGCACCGGCCTGGCCGTCCCCGAGGTCGGCGACCTGCCGACCGGCGTGACCGGCGACCCCACCTACCACGTGGTCGACCAGGTGAGCGCCGTCTTCACCTTCTCGGCCGAGAAGGCGGCGCAGGTCGCGGCCGCGACGGGGGAGGCCCTGCCGCCCCCGCCGCCCGGGCTGGACGGCAGCCGGGTGCGGCTGCAGGCCGGGCCGGGCGCCGCCGCGGTGTGGACCCAGCCGTCCGGACTGCCGGTCCTGGCGGTCGGGCGGGCGATCGCGCCCACCGCGTTCTCCGACGGCGTCCCGTTCGGGACGGTGCGCGACTACCTGTTGTCCCTGCCCGGTCTCTCCGCCGAGGTCGCGGCCCAGCTGTGTGACTTCTCCGGCGATCCGACGACGCTGCCGCTGCCGGTGCCGGCCGACATGGTGACCACCGCCGCGGCCGAGGTGGCCGGGGAGCCGGCGACCGTGCTCGCCTCCCGGGACGGCACCATGGCCGGCGTGGTGTGGGTGGCGGACGGCGTGGTCACCGGGGTCGCCGGGGCCGTGAGCACCGACGAGGCCCTCGCCGTGGCGCGCGGCCTGCGCTGACCGTGCCTGCCGAAGACGTGGTCGCCGAGGACACCCGGGCCGCGGCCCGGCTGGTCGCCGAGCTGCCCGCCTCCCCGGCGGTGTGGTGCTCCGGGCTGCGCAAGCGGTACGGGCGCCGGACGGCGGTCGACGAGGTCTCGTTCACCGTCGGGCGCGGCGAGGTGGTCGGCCTGCTCGGGCCCAACGGGGCGGGCAAGACCAGCGTCATCAAGATGCTGCTCGGCCTCGTCCGCGCCGACGCCGGGGAGGTCATGCTGCTCGGCCGCCCGGGGCACGACCCGCAGTCCCGGCTGCGGGTCGGCTACCTCCCCGAGCTGTTCCGGTACCAGCCGTGGCTCACCGCCGCCGAGGTGCTGGCGCTGCACGCCCGCCTGGCGCGGGTGCCGATGGCCGAGGCCGAGGGGCGCGACCGGCTGACCGCGGTCGGCCTGGACGGGCGGGCCGGCGACCGGGTGGGCGGGTTCTCCAAGGGCATGCAGCAGCGGCTCGGCCTCGCCGTCGCGCTGGTCGGCGGGCCCGAGCTGGTCGTCCTCGACGAGCCGACCAGCGCGCTGGACCCGATCGGCCGGGCCGAGGTCCGCGACGTGGTGCTGGCGCTCAAGGCGCGGGGCGTGGCGGTGCTGCTCAACTCGCACCTGATCGGCGAGGTGGAGCGGGTCTGCGACCGGGTGGTCATCCTCGACCAGGGGCGGGTGGCGGCGTCCGGCACGTTGGCCGAGCTGCTCGGCCGGCACGAGGTCCGGCTGCACCTCACCGGGGTGGACGGCCGCGCCGAGGCGCGGCTGCGGGCGGCCGGGACGGTGACCGGCGGCGGGGACCGGTTCACCGTCGTCCTGCCGGCGGACGACGACGGCGGCACCGTGCCCGGCCTCGTCGCCGACCTGGTGGCGCTCGGCGTCTCCGTGCACGCCGTCGAGCCCGCGCGGATCAGCCTGGAGGAGCGGCTGCTGGGCATCCTCCGCGGCCGGTCCGGGGACGGTGTGCGGTGAGCGTGCTGATCGCCGCGGGGCTGACCCTGCGCGAGGCCGCCCGCCGGCGGGTGGTGTGGGCGCTCGCCGTCCTCACCGTCGCGCTGCTGACGCTCAGCGGCTGGGGCTTCTCCCGGCTGGCCGGCCTGGACACGGAGTTCGGGGACCTCACCTCGGGCCAGGCCCGGATGGTCGCCTCCCAGCTGCTCAACCTGGTGATGTTCGGGCTGAGCCTGATCGCCGCGCTGGGCACCGCGTTCCTGGCCGGGCCGACCCTCGCCGGGGACATCGAGTCCGGGATGGCGCTGTCGATGCTGGCCCGGCCCGTACGGCGCTCGGCGGTGCTGCTCGGCAAGTGGCTCGGCCTGGTCGCCTTCGGCTCCGGGTACGTGGCCGTGGCCGGGCTCGCCCAGTTCCTCGTCGTCCGGTGGGCGGTGGGCTACTGGCCGCCGGACCCGGCGGCGGGGCTGGCGCTGCTGGCCGGGCAGACGGTCGTGCTGCTCACGCTCGCGCTGCTGCTCTCGAGCGTGATCTCCCCGATGGCGTCGGGGGTGGTCGCGGTCGGGCTGTTCGGCGCGACGTGGGTGGCGGGCGTGGTCGGCGGCGTCGGGCAGGCCCTCGGCAACGAGGGCGTGGAGCGTGTCGGCACGGTGTCGCGGGTGCTGCTGCCCACCGACGGGCTGTGGCGGGGTGCGATGCACGCCTTCCAGGACCCGTCCGTGCTCAGCGCGTTCGACGTCGCGGCCGAGGGCTTCCCGTTCCTCAGCGAGGCCCCGCTCACCGTCGCCTACCTGCTGTGGGCAGCGGTCTGGGTGGCGATGGTCTGGGGGCTGACCGCGCTGGTCTTCAACCGCCGCGACATCTGACGCGGGCCTCCGGTGCCGCCGGCGGGCCCAGCGTCGGGCGCGGCCGGCCAACCCGCCACAGGCGATCGGCCCGAGCTGACAGAACAGACACTGCGCCGGCACCTCGTGACGCTGCGTGCGTCCTCGCGGAGGAACCCGGGAAAGTCGCTCTGCGGGCTGCTGTCCGTGCCGAGGATCTGTCTACGGTGCCGGGGTTCGCCAATCGGTGGACCCGGATGGCGGCACCGCCCAACCTGCCCACCGTCACCGGTCCTGTAGAGACGACGGGCAGGCGCGGGGGACCCACCTCGTAGGACCAGGCCCTCGGGCCTTGGGGTGAAGCCGCAGGATGCGGCCGGGCAACTCTCGCCCGAACCCGACAGCTAACTCCGCAGGCGGCGAGAGGCTCACCATCCATGCCCAAGCGCTACAAGGGACGGCGCCGTCGTCCCACCCGTAATCCCGCCGTGGCGGCCGTGGCACGTCCCGCCGTGGTCATCGCGGCAGCAGCGGCCGTCTCCTTCGGGGTGATGGCTCCCGCCCAGGCTCACACCGGGGAGCACACGGTTCGCTCCGGCGACACCCTCAGCAAGCTCGCGGCCGGCCACGGCGCCTCGTGGCGGACGGTCTACGCCGACAACCGCGACACCATCGGCCCCAACCCGAACGTCCTGCGGATCGGTCAGGTGCTCACCATCGGCGGCTCGAGCTCGACGCCGTCCGCCCCGAACCGGTCCGGCGGCTACGTCGTGCGTGCGGGAGACACCCTCGGCAAGATCGCCGCCCGCCACGGCACCACCTGGCAGCAGCTGCACGCCATCAACCGCGAGGTCATCGGCGCGAATCCGAACGTCCTGCGCGTCGGTCAGCGTCTGGTGATCAGCGGCACAGCGGCCCCGGCCCCGGCCCCTGCGCCGACTGCAGCCCCCGAGCGGGCCAGCCGAGCATCGGAGCGTCCCGCCGTTGGGGTCGCCGCGGTCCCGGCGTCGGCGCCATCGGGCAGACCGACTCCAACGTCGAGCTCCTACGGCATGTGGGACCCGCACGTCCGGCCCGCCGTCCACGAGGTCACCGCGCGGTTCGACGTCTCCACGGTCGTCACCCGCCCCGGCCACAGCCCCACCCAGGGCCGCGCCGCTGATTTCATGGTCCACTCCGACCGGGCCAAGGGCGACGCCATCGCCCAGTACGTGATCGACAACGCGGCCCGGTTGGGCGTCGAGTCCGTGATCTGGCGGCAACGGATCGCCGGTCCGTGGACCGGTTGGGCCTGGCGTGCGATGGAGGACCGCGGATCCCCCACGGCCAACCACATGGACCATCCCCACGTGGCCTTCCTGCCGGCCGGGTGACCGACCGTCCTCGTGGGCCGCTGGCCCGGGGTTGACGAGCGCCCCCTGCCCGGTTCCCTGTTCGGGCAGGGGGCGCTCGTCGTCACGCGAACCCGCATACCCGTGGAGCCGCGTTCAGGGCGTGTTCCGCCACCCGGCCCGCCGGGACTCCCCGCGCCGGGAATCCGCGTGGTCGGGACAGATGAACCCCCGCTCTCTCCTGCCGGAACCTGGGGCTGAGCGCGGTGGTCGTCGAACTCATCCCCGACGTCGGACTGCCTACGGTGGTCGAGGGACAGGTCGGGGCGGCGCCTCCCGCGTGCGACGGTGTCAGCGACGAGCTGGACGTCGTTGCGGACCGGACGGATGCGGCTCGTGCAGACCGGTGGCGGGCCGAGGGTCGACCTGTGGGTACGCCGGTGCACCTACGAGGATCTCTTTCCAGCTCATTGCCCCTGTTCAGACAACTGGCTGAGGCCCGGGCGCAGTTGGAGACAAGCACTTCTGGTCGACAGAGGCCGTCCAAGGCCAAGATCACCCAACCCAACCGCAAGCTGACGCCGGCAGAGGTCGACCAGCTGGTGACGGCCTACCTCGGCGGCGCCGACCTGAAGGCCCTGGGCGAGCAGTTCGGCATGCACCGACAGACCGTGCGGGCTCACCTTCGGCGGCGGGACATCGAGTTACGCTCAGACTCTGCTGCCTTGTCCGAGGTCCAGATCGACGTCGCGGTCCGGCTCTACGCCGAGGGTCTGTCAACAGCCAAGATCGGCCAGCGGCTCGGTACCAATGCCAGCACGGTGCAGCGGGGACTCAAGGGCCGCGGCGTCAGGCTGCGAGCGAAGACGGATCACCGGACACGTCCGTCCTAACGCCGATCATGCAGAGTAAAGCCCGCGACCTAAATCCTTTCGTCGCTGCAGTCGCCCTTGGACCACGAGCGTCTCGATCTCCCACCGCAGCTCGTGCCGCCACCGCAAAGCGTGAGACGGCGGCGGTTCAACCTCGTCATCGACCAAATCAGGACGGTCACGCTCAACAGCCGCGTATATCTCCGCAATTGACACTGCTCCACCGGCTCTTCAGAGCGCACGATCTCGGGAAGCAACGCCGCGAACTCTTGACGCCGCGTCAACATGACTCGACTGCAGCCATGCACATGCCTAACAGTGCACCCACATACGCCCCGGAAGGCATCAGCATCTCCCGCCCTAGAGCCCAGCGCGGGCAAGGCGACCGCGGAGGTGGGCGGCGTCAGGGCCACCATCCTTGTAGGGCTCATCCCAATCAACGTTCTCAACGTAAGAGACTGGGTTTCCGTCTGACCTTGCGAGCACGAGCGCACAGTCGCGGTCCGTCGCTTGCCCCTTGGTCTCGCCCCAAATTCGACTAACCTTCTTGTCTACGGACAAGTTGTCCTCGATCAGGTCCAACAGTCGAAAGCCAGTCTCGCCGCCAGCCTCATCCCAAATCTTCTTGGCCAGCGCCACAGGTTCCTTGCCGGGATCGGCTACGTCGCCAATAACCAACACTGCGACCCCGTCAGTTTTGAGGACTCGATGCATCTCTTGCATCGTCCGCAACATGAATCCCTTGTAAGAGGCGTACGTGTGTCGGTGATCGAGCGCGGCATCGAGCGTCCGCCGCCCCTGGCCGCCGTCTCGCGAAACGCCATCTATGCCGAGGAGCCAGAGCCTAATCCAGTTGGCGGCGCCGTAGTTGACGACCTGCAGGTAGGGCGGGGACGTGACGATCAAGTCGACGCTCCCTGAGGCAACGGAGCTCTTGCTCATCAGCGCGCTGGCGTCCTGGACGTGAGTCTCGCCATCGGGTCCGGTGATGTCGTCCAGATACAACCGCGCTAGCTTGTCACGCAGCCGCTCGAAGACATTCTGTTCGATCTTTGCGAGCTTCTTCTCGCTGATGAACTTTCGGACGTAGCTCGGCGCCATGCTGAAAGTGTTCGGCATGCTGATGCTCAGATATTGCGATGTGCCATCACGCCGGTGGGCACCATGCATGATGCCTGCAAGTGAACCGGCGACCATCAGATCCTCGCGAGACCAGTCAGCGAAGTTGGATCTACGCAGTAAACGGTCGCGCACGAAGCACATCTGGTCGAGCGTGTGCTCGTGGTACAGCATCCGGATATCGGCTGGTACATCCCAGTCGGTACGTCCGGCTCTGTTGTACGCCGCTTCGAGTTCATCGACGTACTTCATGATTGCCGTCCAACTCGGTGGACTTGCCTTCGCCCTCGACAGCACGTATGCAAGGGGGCTGAGGTCGCCGCTGATGGTGCGACGCCCCTCAACGCGCGCCTGCAGCGGGGTGGTGCCCCGTCCGCTGAAAGGGTCCATAACAAGGTCGCCAGGGCGCGAGTATTTTTGGATGAAGTAGTGGGCCAGCTTGGCTGGGAACATGCCGTGGTACGAGCACATCGTGTGCATGGAGTGGCCCCACCGCACGCTTGCGCTGTGCCATAACGGTCCGCAGTTCGTCGTCCCGCCATCCAGCGAGTCTCGCTCAGGCGAGTCAAAGAAGGCGTCGGATGACCAGTCCACGGCCATTGTCACTTTAGGTACTCCAAGAGCGACTGTGCGGCGGTTTGTAGTACCGGCTCGCGAGATTGATTGGAGACAGTAGTCAAGTGTCGACGTGCCGCGCCGACGTTGGCAGACCTGGGTTTGGCCGGAAAAAGCGTTGGCGCGGCCGCGGCGCGGCGGAGACCCAGGTCGCGCTTCACTTCCCGGACCTCTTGGGCCTCACGGTACATGTCCGGCGGCAGCCCGTCAGTGACCGTCTCGACCAGCTTTGTCGGGTAGCGCTTGACGCTCTGACCCCGCCGGGCTTCTTGAAGTGACTGCTCGACCCACTGCTCGGCGGACGCCCCTTCAGTCGCGAAACTTGACTCGATGACGTGCCGCAGACCTGTAGCGGTGAGACGCAGCCAAGCGAAGGGATTGGAAGACGGGAAGACGCCAGCATCCATCAGTTCGACCACTTGGGCGAAAAGACCGCCACGTTGCATGAGCCGCCAAAGGCCGGTGTAATTCCGCAGCGTTGCTGGCGACACGCCGATGTACCGAGCGATGTCGGACTTACTCACCTGCTCGGCCTTGTGGAGGTGCTCCACCAGTCCGGCAAGCTGACTCGGCAGCAGGTCCTGATAGATGTCTGTCTGGTACCGGATCTCGAATCGCCGGGCAAAATCGGTGTGGTATGCAGGTACCACCTTAAACTTTGATGGATCGACTCCCCGGATTGCCACAATAGCGCGGTAGCGCATCACACCGTCAACAATCAAGAACTTTCCTTCGGGAGTACGCGCAACCTTCAACGGCTCAGCGAGGCCGATCTCCGAGATCGACGCCTTCAGCCGATCTTCGAATTGCTTGGAGCTGCCAGAGCGGCGCAGCTCATCGCTGACAACAAGGTCATCGAACTTGACTCTGACGAGCTTCACTTACATCACCACACCGGTCCGTGAGGATTTCAAGAACTCCAACGGCAGCTCAGCTGCAAGTTGCCGCATCTTTTCGCTCATCGATGACACCGGTAGGCGCACGAAGGTCTGACAGGCCCACTGCAGCAAGGCAATACGTTGCAGTGCGTATTCGCTGCCGAGGGCGACCAACTGCGGCCAACCGAGGGCGGTGAACAGCGCCTGCATCTCCTTGGGTCGTAGGGCGTACGGCGCCACGGCAGCGACAACATCGCCACGCTCGCCCGGCTCGGTGAAGCGCGCTATGACGGCGTGGAGAGTGAGGTTCACGTTGCCCTCTTTGAGCACTGCGACCTCGCGCGGGCC
The DNA here is from genome assembly GCF_004571065.1 of Geodermatophilus sp. DF01-2. Lineage (GTDB taxonomy): Bacteria > Actinomycetota > Actinomycetes > Mycobacteriales > Geodermatophilaceae > Geodermatophilus. The sequence continues at coordinate 41,471 of NZ_SPQN01000022.1, read as the reverse complement.
GGCGTCCTCGAGTTGCGCTTCCAGCCGTCGCACCGTGGCAGACGAGACACCGAATCTCCGGGCGACCTCGGCGGTCTCCTCACCATTCTGGCGGGCGCGGGCGATTAGCATCGCTCGGTCAATCGGCCGCATCCGCAGCCGCGCCACGTTCTCGACGAGGAACTGCTGCACCTTTTCGTTGTCTGCGAAGGCGTCGTCGACCACCACCGCTGGGATCTCAGGGAGACCGAGCATCCGACAGGCTAAGGTTCGGCCCTGGCCTTTGATGAGCAGGTAGTCCCCCGACTCATCCGGGGCGAGCCGGACGGTGACCGGCGTGAGTACGCCGAACTGCTGGATTGAGTCCCGCAGCTCCTTATGGCCCTCGCGGTCGCGCTTCCGATCGAGTCCCTCTTCCGGACGAATCCGGTCGACCTGGACACTGACAACCTTGAGCACGTGGGTTCCCGCAGGGGTACCCCCAACCCCACCCAAGACCGTCCTACCGCCGGTCGCCATGATCCATCCCCTCGTCCGTACTACACCGTTGTCACTCTGCCAGAGGGGTACGACAACGAACCTTGGCAGGACAACCGGGCGCGTCGCAACCCTCGATCGCCGGCCGCAGCCAAGCCTCTGACCTGGGATTTCGCGGCGGCCGGGATGGTTTTTCGCCGGATCCTTCACTCGCCAGTCACGAGTGCTCCTACTACCAGCGTCCCCTCCGTGACGAGCCAACCGGGCGCGTCCAACTGATCAAGGGAGCTAGACATGGACACCATCACGACCGCCAGTGAAGGCCTGCGGGTCCAGCGGGACTACATCAAGCAGCTGGAGGACGCCCAGTTCAGCTGGGACATCCTCGTGGGAGACGCCTTCGTCCGCGGCATGCGGGACATCGGGTACAAGAGCACGGCTTTCGCCATGTCGGAGCTGATCGACAACTCGATCCAGGCCAACGCCAAGCAGATCGACATCGTCTTCGGGTTCGAGAGCGGCAACATGCCCTCCCACATCGCCATCATCGACGACGGCTACGGCATGGAGCCCACCATGGTGCGGGCCTCGCTCGTGTGGGGCGCCGGCACGCGGGCAGAGAACCGCGACGGCTTCGGCAAGTACGGCTACGGCCTGCCGAGTGCCTCGGTCAGCCAGTGCCACCGGGTATCGGTCTACTCCAAGACCGCTGACGGTGCCTGGAACACCGCCTACCTGGACATCGACGAGATCAAGGACCACAAGTGGACCAAGGACGGACGGATCGAGATGCCGTCCCAGACCCTCGCCGAGCCGCCGGAGTTCGTCGTGGACTACCTAAAGAAGGCCAACCGCTGGTCGTCCTTCGTCAGCGGCACTGTCGTCGTCTGGGAGGGTCTCGACCGCACCGACTACAAGCAGCGGGAGAAGCTCAGGGCTGACCTCCTGACCAACCTCGGCGTCATCTACCGCAACTACCTGACGGCCACCCCGATGACCGTCGACGGAGAGACGGTGCAGCCCTGTGACCCGCTCTTCCTGACCGAAGGCTTCCGCTACTACGACCTCGACGAAGACCGCGCCATCGCGCTCGACCCGGCCGTCGTGGATGTCACCGACAAGAAGACTGGTGAGGTCATCGGCCGGATGCGGGTCCGCTTTTCGCGGTTGCCCGCGACCTTCTTCCGCAAGCCCGACGCCAAGCACACGAACAAGCCCGGGCGGGGCAACATGAACCCGCGCCTGGAGATCGCTGACGCCAACAACGGCGTCATATTCCTCCGCAACGGGCGGCAGATCGACGTCGTCCGGCCGCCTCGGTCGCTCGCCAGCTTCAACGCCACGACGGACCGCTTCTGGGGCATCGAGGTGGACTTCGACGCGACCCTCGACGAGTTCTTCTCGATCACCACGTCCAAGCAGCAGGTCAAGCCCGATGAGCGCGTCTGGGACATCCTGAAGGACAAGGCCAACATCTGGTCCGCCATCGGCGCGATGCGCTCGGCGTACCAGAAGGACGCTGCCACCCACACCAACAAGACCGAGAACTCGGGCACCGAGCGTCGCGCCTCGGTGGAAGCGATCGAGGCGGCAGAACAGAGGCGTATCACGCCGAAGCCGAAGGACACGCCGGTCCGCCTGAAGGAGGCCGCTGACAACTTCGAGCAGTCCGCCAACCGCCGGGCGCGCCAGTCTGGCCTGAAGCCGGAGTTCGTGCAGCTGGAGCTCGAGGCTGAGCGCACCGGCCAGGCGCATAAGGTCGAGACCGAGGACATGCCGGGTGCCGCGTTCTTCAGGTGCGTCCAGGAGGGTGGCACCCGGGTGCTGTACCTCAACGTCGCCCACCCCTTCTACACGGAGCTCTACCAGGGCCCCGGTTCGAACCCGCGCTTCCGGGCCGGGCTCGAGGTCCTGCTCTGGACGCTCGGCAACGCCGAGGTCGACTCCGACCCCGACAGCCCCCGCCGGGCGTTCTACGAGCAGGAGAGGGCCTTCGTGTGGTCCGCGACGCTCACGGCTGCCCTCAACACCCTGAAGTTGATCGACCTCAGCGTGGTCGAGAAGGACGACTCGGCCACGGACGAAACCGGGGCGGCTGACGCTGCCTAGTACGACTGCAGCAGGTGGCTGCCAGGCTCACGCAGGCAGCCACCTGCTACTATCATTTGGCTTACAACTCAACACTGAGGGGTTCGTCGCACTGCCTGGGCAACAGTCCTGGGCCTACTGACGAGGCGAGCCACCGGTTCACAAGCCCATCTCGGGCGCCCCTCTTCCTACAAGAAGACGGAGCCTCACGGGATGGGCTTTTCTGTGTTCGCAGCCGAGCAGACCGACCTCGGGGTCTACCCCGGGACGTTGCTCGCGGAGGCACGGGCCGCGGCCCTTGTCGATTCCCCCGCCATGAATGAGCTGCTGAAGCGCTATGAGCCGCTGATCAAGTCAGTTGTCCGGCGCATGGAGCGACCGGCCTCAGTGTTCGACGACCTCGTGAACGGCGGTCGCTGGGGCCTCGTGCAGGCCGTGCTCCACCACGACGGCCGCCGGGACGGGTTCACAAGCTATCTCATGCGCTACGTGCGCGGTGAGGCGGAACGCGCGGTCGAGCGTCATCACGTCCCCGAGGTTCCTGTCCCGTCTGACGATCTGCCCGAGGTGGAGTCCTCGATCTACCTGCCTGGCTCAGCGGACGAGGAAGAAATCTTCTTCGACACTTTGTCGTCCGAGCAGAACGTTCTCGTGCTCGCGCGCTATCGGGACGACAAGTCCCTTGCGGAGATTGCGAAGCGCCACGGCTGCTCTGTCAGTGCAGTTAGTCAGCGCCTCAAGACCATTCATAAGAAGCTGGCGGAAAACTACGTCCAGGCGCGGTCCTTGGTCGCAAGGCCAGCCGCAGCGCATCCTCGAACGCCAACTCAGGGAACGCGCGAGAGGTGTGCCGCTGCCAACGAGACGGGTGCCGCGGAAGTCCGCCGACCATCCACGGCACCGCCGGCATGCCGGCTATCAACGCCTCTATCCAAGCAACTTGTAATCGGAAATGCTCACCTGCCGTCCCGACAGGTGCGGTGACTCCATAACCGAACAAGGCAGCGTCTGAGCCTGCTATAGATTACTCCATTATTCGCCGACGAGTGTGACGGACTCGTCGGCGAATAAGCCTCATAGTGTCGAAACCAGAAGAGGTAAGCGAGGGGCGATGCCGTCGATAGTTAGGGACGCCTCTGGCAATCCCGCTAGCGTCTGCATTTTCTGTCACCGCAGCGCCACGGGCCGCAACTACACCAGTGAGCACGTCCTAGCGCGGAAATGGCGCAGGAAGTACGGCTTCGGCACGCCGGGGCTCCACCTCCTGGCCTGGTATAGCAAGTTCTCCATCAGCGGCCCGATCGAGCGGGTGGACGAACCAAGACCCGCTGACCCCGCCTTTTCGTGGACTGTCCAAGGGACCGTCTGCCGGGACTGCAACACTGGCTGGATGAGGAGGCTCGAGGAGGCCTCAGAGCCCTGTCTTTCTGATTTGTTCACCGGGCGTGAGGTAACGCTCAAGCCCGAAGAATTGCGCATCATCGAGAACTGGACGGCTAAGACCGCCCTTGTCCTTGAGTCGCGAGATCAAGCTGCAAAGGCCATGTCTCTGCCACTTGCGCAGACATTGATGGAAGCAGTAAAGGATGACCCAGGTGGCCAGTCACCGCAGGGATTCTTCACTTGGGTGCATGCCGTCGAGCCCAACCGGCGACACCAAATGCGGACCAGCGTGCACACAATCCTCAGACGCGATCACAAGTGCACAGGTCATCACTTTCGGGTCGCCACCATACAAATTCATGGCACCAGACTGCTAACGACTTACACTTCCGACGCCGTCGCGTACGCTGCGATTTCCGAACCTTCGCTTGGCTTTATGCGTGAGCACCTAATCAGCGGCCTTCTCACGCCGTGGAGGCTAGGTCGCACACCCCCCATCCCCCTTGATAGAGCGATGGATGATCATGAGGACCTGGTGGAACTTCTCACTGGCCAGAGAATGTATCCTCCTGGTTCCCTGGGGTCGGGGTAGCGTTATGCATTCCCAAGGAGCTCTGGTTGAAGGCTCTGGTTGAAGTAGGCGGCTGACCTACTGCTGAGTTCGGAGTTCGAATCGATTCTCCGGCTACGCGCACAGCTCTGATGCATGTAATGGTTCCTGTCATGCAGCGATTGTCGCCGATCCGGCCTTATCGACTCTGTAATAGAGGTTGGAGTCAGAGACCTTAGATCTCCATGGCGGGGAGGTGCTGTTGCAATTCTTCAAAGGTCTTGATGTCCAGTACCGCGCCAAGCGACTATCCCATCGCCACGGCGATGAACGCGGTGCTTCTCCAAGATGTTGCGCACGGCTGAGTGCGACCGATCGATCAGCTCGGCGATCTCACGGAGCGACCGACCTGAGCGGTACTCGCGGAGGACGAACGCCTCGACGCGGGCCTGGACGACGGGGTCCAGCCGTGGACGGTTGGTACCAACGAATTCCGTCAGGGGGCGAAGTTGCGGGCGCGGTGGATACGACATGCGCCCATCCCTCCTGCGACTCCGGCTCGTCGCCAGCGACCATTGAAGGAAGTCGGAGCCCGTTCTTGACCTGCACCGCTCGGGTGGATCCCGAAGTCAGTTGCCAGCAGCGCGGAACTTCTCGATGACCTCGGCCTTGATGCGCCCCCGTGGCGACACCTCGATGCCCTGCCCCGCGGCCCAGGCGCGGACAGCAGCACCGTCGACTCCGGAGAAAGCGGGCTTTGCCACCTTTGGTGCACTACCGGAGCTACGTCGGCCGGCCGACACCTTCCGGCCCGCTGAGATGTAGGAGGCGATGAGGTCGCGCAGTTCCTCGGCGTTCTTGTCGGTCAGGTCCAGCTCGTACGCCTGGTTGTCGAGCCCGAAGCTCACGGTGGTGTCAGCAGGCTCGTCGTTGAGGTCGTCGACGAAAGTTACGATCGTCCTTTTAGCCATACGCCGATGTTCCATAACGTTTGTCGTACTGTCAAGCAAGGACCTGACTTACTTGCCGGTGGCCAGTAACTTCCGGAGATTAAGGCTGTAGTCACCCAAGCGCTCGTATGCCTGATCAACACGGTCACTGAACAACGCTCGACCGGGCTGACGACGCGTGGCGAAGACATCGCACGCAGCACCGATGGCCGTGAATACAGCCTCCGCCGGTGCCAAGAGCTCAGTCGGACCGGTCGTGCTGGCCGCCACGAACGTCAAGTGCAACCGTTCAAGGACAGCCGGCAAGTCCCTGGTCGCTCGGTAAACCGCTGGCCACGTCCAGGCGGCTCCGACCAAGGACGGCGGCAAACCTATGCTCGATAGGTAATTCAACCGGTACAGGACTGCCGTAGCGGCCTCCTGGAACGTCAGGTGCACCTCGGTGACGCCCTGTAGTACCGACCTCTCCGCAGTTGAGTCCGCCCGGCGATCTCGACGCACAGCCCTCACTAGCGTCGCGACACTTACGCTGGCGCTCGTGACGGCGGGACCGACGGCAAAGGGATCGAACACGGCACCATTGTGCTCGCGTCACCTTGGCCCGTCCTGTGATGAGCGGGAGACCAGACACCGTCGCCTCTCGGTAACGCCGTTACGCCGGCACCACTACGCACGTTTCATGACGATGAGCATGTCGGGACCGGTACCCACCGAACAGACGAGGATGACAGAGCTGTTCATTCCACCGAGGTGGCCGCCCTCCCCGACGGACCGCCTGCGAGAGGCGAGGAGGGCGGCCAGGGCGTCACCCCTTCGGCGGGAAGGGGTCGTCGCCGTAGGTGTACTCGTACTCGAATGTGCCGTCAGCCTTGTGGACGACCAGCTGGCTCGGCTGGTTCGCCTTCGCCGCCGCCTGACCGGCGGAAACCGCCGGCGGCTTGGTGTAGTGGGTGGACAGCGCCGAACCACTCGGACCCGCGACCTTCCACGAGCCGCCGGCCGGGAGGACCCGGTAGACCTTGCGCGCCATGGGCGTTACTCCTCGTCTCGCTACATGTGCGCCTCGTGGTCGCACCCAGCGAAGGCTAGGGGCGGCCTACGACAGTTCTTGCCGGATGGATCCGGTACCAGGCGGTCACGTCTCGTCGCGCGGCGGCCGGAGCCCCTGCACCAGCTCCCCCGGGTCGACCCCGAGTCCCCGGGCGATCTTGAGGATGTTGTGCAACGTCAGGTTGCGCCGGCCGCGCTCAACCTGGCCCACGAAGGTCCAGTGCAGACCGCTCGCGTCCGCCAGCGCCTCCTGGCTGAGGCCGAGTTCATGGCGCCGGGCACGCACTCGCTCGCCGAACTGGACGGCCGCCTTGGAGACCGGGGCAGGAGAGACGGGCATGACCGGGCAAGCACATACGCCCCACGACCCTGCGACCAGAGACAATGCGTCCCATGCTCTTGCGCCTCATGCCCATGCGTCTTACCTTGGCCTGGCCGGTCGACCGGCGGCCGGCTGGCCCTGACGGGGCGGACATGGAGGGCGGGGTGGCGACCGACATGGACAACGGCGGCGGCGGTTAGGTACCGCGATCCTGACGTAGGACCGGAGCGCCGCGGTGGGCCTGCTTGGCGGTACGCTCACCGCGGCGCTCTTCTCATGCCCGGTTTTGGCATTCCTCAATTGTCAAAGCGCAAGTCATTTGCCATAATGGGCAATAACGTATGCGCGACCCACTCCACCGGCTATACCAAACGAAGCTCGCCTTGCTGGCGACCATCTTCACGGTGGTCGGGCTGGCCCTCATCGTGCTGGCGCGTTGGAGCGTCGGTGAGCCGAGCTGGCAATGGCTCAGCAGGCTGCCGGTGTCGGACCTCGGCTCTGCGCTCTTCACAACCGGCCTCGTGGCCGTCGTCTTCACCTACTTCGACAGCCAGGACAGCGAGGAACGTGCCGCTGAGCGACTGAAGCGGGTGATCGCCAGCGAAGCGCCGGCCATCCGGGACGCCGTCATTGACGGTTTCGCCTTCAAGCAGGAAGACCTGGCCCGCGTGGCGACGCCCGAGCGGCTAGACGAGATCGTCACCAACAGCCTGGCGCTGCGACTGGGCGACGCGGCCTTCGCCGAGGACGTCTACACCGATATCCGCGAGCAGGCCATCCGGGCGACCGAGCGCTGGTACGACGCCCGCATCTCGATACGCCTATCCATGGATAGGGGAGCGGGCACAGCCCGCTCCCCGCTGTTCGTCACTACCGTCACCTGGGAGTACACGGTCGTCCCGACCACGCAGGTCCGGCGCTTCACCTGCGTCGACGACCGGGCCGACTACCGGGAGCTCACCCAGGACCCGACGACGTCCGTCTGGTACGTCAACCCCAGGCACGGCATCAAGCCGGGCAGCCGTGAGGCCTTCGAGCTGGTGCAGTTCGCCGTCGACGGCGACGAGCGGCCGATCCGCCGAACGGAGCGCCAAGACGGACAGACCTACAGCGTCAACATCGGCCGGGAGGTCATCGAGGCGGGCCAGCCGGTCACCATCGCCTACACCTACCAGACGGTCGTGCCGGTGCGCGGACACCTGCTGCACTTGGACCTTGAGCAGCCAACCAAGGGCGTCGACATCGCGCTGGACTACAGCGACTGCGGCATCGAGTACGTCAACGTTGTGGACTTTATCGCCAGCAGTGAGCGGACACGGGTCTCGCAGAGCCCGAAGACTGTGCCGGGCCAGCGGGTGAAAGTCGGGTTTGACGGGTGGGTGTTCCCGCGGTCCGGCGTCGCCTTCGTATGGGCGCAACCAACGGCTACATCAAAAGAACTAGGCACATGATTTAAATGTCCCACTGTCGCAGAGAGTTTGGCGATTTGGACCTGCGCCGAAGTCACAACTTAAAGCACTATAACAGGAGAGTGCTACCTCAAGCATAAAAATGATCCAGGACAGGGAAGTCGTTGTGGACCTCAGCTTCTACAAACCGCCGGTCCGCACCCATGGGAAACGTCTCCGCCAGTGCGCGCATGAACTCATCTTGTATCCGGTGCCGTTGGCCGGTACTAGCCACTTGCAGCTGTAGTAGCCGGAGAAGCCGAACCGCTGCGCCGCCTTGCGTGAAGCACAACCCTAGCAACTTACCCTCATTGAAAGAGTGCAACTTCTTCCAATGATAGCGAGGGATTCCCTGACCATCCAGCAAGAGCGGCGGAAATTGATCCACGAGGAAGACGCACGCATCATCTGCAACTACCACGTTTGAGGGTTTCAGATCTATACCCACCGACATAAGCGACAGCTCGCAGTCGCCGAGCTTAATCGTCTGGTTCAGTTTGGGATGACTAAGCAGTCTACCGAGGACCCGCCGGTAGACTTTAACTCGATCATCGGACGAGCGGCGCGGCGAAGCTGTCACGTCGTTCAGCGCGCTTCCGCGTATGTAGTTTTCAAGAATCCAGACATGCCACTCGGACTTCTCCTGATGTGTCATGACCTCGACCAACTCGGGAAGCAGCCAATCTGTCGAGTCCCGTAAGGCGCTGTGGTACCGGATGAAGCCGGTGGCGATGTCTACGCACTCATGTCGGTCCAACCCCCGACCCAACCCGACGCGTTTGAGGAGTGAGCGTCCAGGCCATGGCACATCTTCGATCAATGAAAGAACTTGGGGACATGCAATTTCCCCAATCAGGATGTCGGCATGCCGAGATGAGGACTCGCCACTAAGTGGCAAGAAGTCCCCGAGAGTGGCCACCGCTGGAATATGACGGAAGCCGCTCATCCGATAATCATCAACATTCATCGCCCTATTTAATCTCATTTCATCAGCGTCGTCCATAGCACAAGTTGCTACAGTGACAGCTCCATGGCGTGCACATCCTCCATGCCGTGTCGATCACACCACCGCTGCACGTCGCCAACGATGCGACTTACTAGGTCGCGGAAAGCCGACTCGTCCCGTTTGTCAGTGGCCGCGACCACAATAATCTCTTCCTCTACCTGCAAGATGGCGTGATGAACCCAGCCGGCCTCACGCAAGCCGTTCGTGACAAGCACAAGTCGACCGCGTTGGGTGCTGTGACCTTGGTAGAGGACCAGGAGGTCCGACCGTCGAGCGCACAAGTGCACCAGGGAGTCGCTGCCCTCCGCCCCGAACAGTAGCTCGACCAATTCCGAGTGGGGAGGGTCTAAGCCGATGACGTCGAAATTGCGCTCAATCAGCGGTGACATCCGGTCGAGCACCGCCCGAGCGTCGGCCCTGAGCCACAGACCGGTGGTTGCGTCTGCTGCTTCCAGGCCGACCGAGCTGGCGGACACGTACAGGTCGACGGAGGTCACCTGAACCTGACGGAGTGACAGGAGCCGGTGTGCGACACCGCTGCCGGCGAAGAGATCCAGTGCGGAAGCTCCGCGTCTTCCATCCGCCACTGCATCTGCTGCGGCCATAAGCGTGAGCGCATGCGCGACTGAGGGGCCAATTGTTTCCGAATCGGCGATGGTTACCAGTTGTGACAATTCCACGTGACTCAGGAATCGACCAATCACGGATTCGTCCGTAACCAGCCCTTTTGAGTCAACGGACTTGACGCGCGCTTCTAAGAGGGCCTGACGCACGGCGGCAATCTCATCTTGAGGGTCATCTCCTAGCATCGGCTGGACATCAAGGCGGAGTCGCCCAGACTGCGGTGGAAGCCCCAACCAGGCCACACCACGGCTACCCAGACCCAGCACAGCCCCTTCGAGGAAACGCTCAGCCTTTTGAAAGTTGTAGCCCCCGTCGATGAAGAAGAAGGCGATGGCCTTCGGCCCGCGAACCCTAATGGGCATGGTAAGGGTGCGCCTCCTCTCCCCCGTCCGGCTACTTGTATGCGCTAAGTCGTACAGATCAGTCGCAGCAACTTCGATACTCGGTGCACTACCGCGTGTGAACTTGCCCGTAAGGTCGAGTGATCGAAATGCGTTGTTGGCCAGGCTGGCAATGTCACGAGCCAGAGCGGCCGTAAGGTAGCGACCGCCGGTCGTCGCTCCTGCGAGCTGCTTCGCAAGGTCCCGCAGGGGTTGGCGTAAGGTGGCTTTGTTGTCGTCCCCAGCGAGCCGGAAATAGACTGCATCCTGAGGTCCGTACGCCTTACCGCATAGTGATACCGGCAACTGTGGTTGGAATCGTCTATCGATGAGCCAGCGCAGTGACGGAAGGTCAAGATGCGGATCACGCCTGCACAGCAAGACTCGGTTCGCTCCCAACCATGCTACGACAACCGTCCGGGAGGAGCTGTGCCGTTGTATCAGGATGTCATCAATGATGGCTATCTCGTTGCTGACCTGGGAGTCGTCGATGTCAATCTCAAGGTAGTCTGCATGGCTCTCGACGACGACGGCATCATTTGTGCGGTCGCGCTTTGTGAAAGAGTCTCGCGCCTCCTGTAGCAGCAACTCGAGGTCCGACTCGTTCACGAGTCGTTCCCAATTCTCTGGATGGGCGCCGACCCAGTCCTGAAGGGCATTAGCGAGGTCGACGTCCGCCTGTAGGTCTGCGACAGGTACGGCTCGGGCCGCCACCAAGGAGAGTCGAAGAAGACGTTTCTCGGGTGGCGTTAGGCCAAATCCTAAGGGGCCGTAGACGATGTCTTGTGGCGGAATATTGACGTGTCCCACGGCCTGCGAGTAGCCGTCCGGCCAACGATGGGACCATACCTCAATGTCGCCGTAGGCCTCGCGAAGGCTGTCTATCGCGGTGCTGGCCAGCTGAGATTCTAGGTCGTAGAAGGTGACACCAAAGAGGACAAGCTTGGTCTCCTTGTTAGCCGCTCGCAGTAGTCGGTCGACTTCGACAGTCCAAAAATAGTGGGCATTCTGACCGGTGCGAAGATGTTCGACGGTGACTGGCCGCGCATCCTGACGCCGCAGCAGACGAGCCAGGACAACAGCGCCTGTTCCGCCGGGCACCCGTCCGTCGTGAACGATCAAGGTCTCACTTGTCATGCCGCTGCTCCTTCGCTACTGATTGCTGCGAAATGCAAACTGGTAGGCCCGTTAATGTTGGACGGGACGGTCATCGGACGGCGGTCGGAGCTGCGGCTGTGAGCGCCGCCGCAGGAGCGCCTGGTACCAGAACTGCTGCTCCGTCAGCTCGAATAAGTCCAGATCCTTGGCCTCACACCCAGTCGTACAGGTACTCAAGATCACCCGAGTAGGCTTGTGCGGTGCTGTGGCCGTAGTCGATCAAGTAGTCCGCGCGGGCCTCGGGGTAGCACACCCGCGTCATGGCCGCAGCGTAGGGCAAGTCGGTGCTATCACGCTTATGGCTGCGTTCCCCTGCTACCCGCCGACGCCCGGCGCGCTGGCTGGGCGTACTCATCGCTGCCTTGCCATCGGGCTTATGCGCGGGGGGCGTTGTCATCATCGGCAACCGCCGGCTTCTCGACCGGCTCAGCAGCCCGCTCATGGCCGAACAGCGGATGCAGGCCGCCGCCCGCGCCTCAGCTGGCGGACAACCCCGGGCGGCCGGCCATGACGCCCGCCAGCTGATGGCGAGGCAGTAGCGAGCTGGTCGGCTTCCCCACCACATCTGACTGCGTCTCTTCTATCCGCGCCATCCGGCGAGCCTGACGAGCCGACGAGCGTCGAACTCGGCCTCCCCGTGGGTGATGCGTTCGCCCCAGCGCTCCACGTAGTCCTCGATCGACTGGCCCAGCGAGGCGACCAGGCGGTCCCGGCGCTGCCGCGCCACGTCGAGCCGCTGCTCGGCGCCTTCTTCGTCCTGAAACCGTGTGTGACGCTCTACCGTCAGGATCTCGGCACGCAGGGCGTACACGAGCGCCCACAGGTGCGACAGCGCGACCTCGTGCTCCAGGCGCTCCCGAGTCTGCAGGTCTTCGGGGGCGATCTGCGGCGTGTCCCCGGAGACAGCCAGTGGTGGCGGCACGCCCCGACCCCTGGGCGTGTAGGTCTGGCTGTCGACGTGCACGAGCCAGGCAACCTGCTGGACGATCTTTTTCTGGATGTCCTGGCGTACGTGGTCGAACGTGTACGACTGCTCCTGCGCGACGCGCTCTAGCCGCTTCGTGAGCGTCGTGCCGCGGCTGCCGGGCGCCATGCCGAACAGCACCTGCGCGGCCGAGCGAAGCTCGTCGTCGGGATAGTCGGTCAACAGCTCGCGCAGCAGCCGGTCTAACCCTTGCACCCGGTAGGCGCGGTCATCCGGGTCGATCGAGCGGGCCCAGACCCCACGGAGCGCCAGGAGGTCGTCGTCTGCCGTGCCCGGCGTCACGGGGAGACCCCGCCGGACGATCCGGCCCAGCGCCTTGGCGATGACTTCCGGCTCGGGTGGCCGCTCGGAGACTGGTGGCGGAGGGATGGGCACCGATGCCTCCTCGCTGCCTGGTGGTGAGAACTCCCCCAGTTTTTCACCCTGCGCATCCCCTCCGCGCAGCGCTGAACTCCTGACATCGCCCCGAACGGCGGGGTGGGAGTCAAGGAGAGTCACCGTGAAGGACGTCAGCCTCTACCGCAGCAGCGAGCTCGTGCCCAGCGATGTACGCCTCGCCGCCCGCACGGTCAGCCGGCACCACGTCGGCGGCCAAGCCCGCATTGCCAAAATCGACGTCGACACCGACGTCGTCATGGCCAAGATCGATGCCCTGACCACCGCAACGGGCAGTGCCATGAGCAACATGGTCCGGGTGGCACAGGTCCAGCGGCAGCTGGAGCAGCTCGTCCCGGAAGCGTCGGGCCGGCTGGCCATGCTCGCAGACGATCACGCGCTCGCCATGAGCGATGCCGTGGCCGACCTGCGGCGCGATATGCGGCGACGGTGACCCGATGACGCTGATCCTTGTCATCTTGGGTGTGCTCGTCATCGGCGTGTTCGTCGGACTCTGGGCGAGAGGCGCCCTGCTCGCCAGGGATCGTCGTGCGCTCGACAACGTCCGGCGGCAGCTCATAGCCGAGCAGCGCATGCGGACGCAGACCCACGACACCATCCGAGCGATGCGGACCACTGCTCGCCGTTACGAACAGCGTCCGGGGTCAGGCGGTCACCGGTGAGCGCCGTCCGCCAGCAACGGGCCGGCCAGCAGCTGAGTGAGTTCATCCTGCACGCGGCGTCTGCCACGAGTGAAGTCGTCGGCTTCGCCTGGGACGGGCGGGCGGACGCCCCGAGCGTCTACCCGCAGTTGCGGCGGGCGGTTCACCACTCGCTGCAGACCGGGGAGTCGTTGCCGGTCAGCAACGAGAACACCGAGTCGGTCATCTACGCCTCGTGCGAGGTGAATCTGGCCCTGCGATTCTGGCATGACGTGTTGCACGTCCTGCGGGGGCTGGATTTCAGTCCCCCGCAGGAGCTCCAGCTGGCGATGATCCATCTGGCAGCGCTGGAGAAGGCCGGCTTCGGCCAGGACTCGCTGGAGTACCGGATGTTCCACGCCGACCTGGTCGGCCAGGTCCACCTGATCGCGATCGGAAAGCGGTTCCCGGTTGATCAGCGACAGTTCGTGGAGCGCTGCCTGAACGAGGGCATGGAGCACGCCCTCCTGATGGAGATCCGGGGAGACGTCAGTCCTCAGCGCAGTCAGCTCGTGCTACCGGGGCTCGCAGCAGCGTGAGTGAGCCGCCGCGGTCATGGGGCGCCAGCATCGTGAGCTTCGCGTTCGCGGTGCTGGCGGCCTCCGTGGCTCTTCAGCTAGCAGCTGGCTTCCTGCTCGAGGCCCTCCCGGTACTCGCCGTTGTCGCTGGGGTCATGGTCATTGGGTGGTGTGTCTGGCGCTACTACAACCGGTCTCGCGGCTGGTGACCGGCATCCAGCCATAAGGGGGCTCGCTCCGGTGTAGCAGCAAGTACGTCAGTAAACCGCGAGCAGTCGGAAGTGCCGGCCTTCCGGTCGCTGTTGTGAAATCGTCGCATCTCGTTGACTGCTGCATATTTGCAGCAGATAGTAGTTCTTACTGTTGCAAGTTTGCAGCATTTCACTCAACCAATCGAGCGGAAAGGAGGGCGGAGCTATGTCAAGAACGTATCGAAATACCAATCAGGGAGGTGATCGGCGACGACGAATTAATGCCCGCGCGGTTCGCCGCAACCCGCCCGATCTGCACACGCTCGCCAAGGCCTTGCTCATGCAAGCCGCCGACGAAGCCGCTGCAGCGGCCGAGAAGCAGGCGGCCACCGAGCCCACCGAGCCCGATAGCGCACCACCGGACGCAGACGAGACAGACGGGACGGACTCATGAGCGCCCCCGCCGACTCCCTGACCTGGCGGCTTCTGGTGTGGCACCGACCGCTGACACCCGACATGGCCTTGGGTGTGCTGCGCCGGTGGGCGACCGACCAGCGCAGCCCGAAGCTGGTATTGGAGGCCCGTGCAGAGGGGACGTCCGTCCGGTACCTGATCGGCGCGAAGACGTCGGATTTCGACGACGTCACCGCTGTGCTGACGGAGTCAACGTCTGGCGCTCTTCTACTGCCCGCCCGAGAGCGGAAACCCGTACAGACGGCGGCACGCCTGTGGGCCACGACGCGGCATCGAGCGATCGGCCGCGGAGATCCCGAGCCCGTCATCCGGGCCGCACTCGGGGCGCTGACCTCCGTGCACGCGGGTGAACAGCTCGTCGTGCAGATCATCCTGGGGCCCCGGCGAGTACCCCTGTCGGTGGCGACACGCAGTTCGTCATCGACGGTGGCGCCCTGGTACGAGGCGCTGTGGCGCGGACGGGATGGGACGCTAGACAGCGAGAAGCGAACCGCTCTGCGGGAGAAGCTCAGCGACCACGGCTTCGCCTGCACGGTGCGGCTCGGCGCTTCTGCGCAGACCCCGGGCGGCCGGCGTCGACTACTGCTCGGGCTGCTGGCCGCGATGCGCATCAGTGAGGCGCCCGGGATTCGGCTACAGCTCCGCCTGGAGCCACCGACACGACTCAACTTGGTGCGCACGCCGTGGATATGGCCACTCCGTCTCAACGTCCGAGAGGTTCTCGCCCTCACTGCCTGGCCGCTGGGCAGCGACGACCTCCCCGGGCAGCCCCCGGCCCATCCTCGGCTGCTCGCCCCCGTTCCCTCGGCGCAGCGGAGCGGGCGGGTCGTTGCCGCCGCGGCCGCCCCCGGTGCATCGGACGCCTTGACCCTGTCCGCCCGGGCGGCCCTGCACCACCTGCATGTCGTCGGGCCGACCGGTGTCGGCAAGTCAGTCCTGCTGGGCCGGCTGATCGAGCAGGACATCGCCGATGGCCGAGCAGTCGTGGTCATCGAACCCAAGGGCGATCTGGTCGACGACGTCCTGGCGCGCATCCCGAAGCACCGCCAGAGCGACGTCGTCGTGCTCGATCCCACCGACAGTCGACCGGTTGGCTTCAACCCGCTCCTGCGCAGGGGCCAGTCGGCCGAAGTGGTCGCCGACAACGTGCTGAGCGTCTTCAAGGCGCTCTACGCCGAGATGTGGGGCCCGCGGCTGCAGGACATCTTGCACGCCTGCCTGCTGACACTGAGCCACCGCGACGACGCCAGCCTGGTCATGCTGCCGCTGCTACTGACGAACCCCGGCTTCCGCCGCTCTCTCACCCAGCGCCTGCATGACCCGATCGGGCTTGGTCCGTTCTGGGGTTGGTACGAGGGGCTCAGCGATGGCGAGCGAGCTGCTGTCATCGCGCCCGTCATGAACAAGCTGCGTCAGTGGCTGCTGCACCCGAGCCTGCGGGCGGTGCTTGGCCAGCGCACACCGGCCTTCTCGCTGCAGCAGGTCTTCACCGAACGCAAGATTCTGCTCGTGCCGCTGCGCAGCGGCGTCATGGGACCGGAGGCGGCCAGCCTGCTCGGCTCGATGGTGGTCTCCGGACTCTGGCAATACACCCAGGCGCGGGCGGCGATCCCGGCCGAGCGGCGACACCCGGTCATGGTCTACATCGACGAGGTACAGGACTACCTGCACCTCCCGACGGACCTCGGGGACGCCTTGGCGCAGGCCCGCGGCCTGGGAGTCGGCTTCACCCTGGCGCACCAGTACCTCGGCCAGCTGCCGCAGGCCATGCGCACGGCTGTGCTCGCCAACGCCCGCTCCCATGTCTGCTTCCAGCTGTCGCCCGAGGACGCCGTCCAACTGGCCAAGGGACATCCCGAGCTCGTACCGGAGGACTTCACCGCGCTCGGCCAGTACGAGGTCTACGCCTCCCTCTTCGGCGGCGGACGAGTGACGCGCTACGCCTCCGGTCGGACGTTGCCGCCATCCCCAGCGACTAGCGAGGGGAGCGAGCTGCGCCGGGTCAGCGCCGAGCGCTACGGCCAGCCGGTGGGAGCTGTCGAGGCCAGCTTCGCCGAACTAATCGACCAACCTGACACCCGATCCGACAGCGGTCGCCGGCCACGGAGGGACGCATGAGCAGCCTACCGATCGGGCTGCCGATCGTAGCGCTGATTACCGAGGCAACCCGCCTGGTCAGCGGCGAATCCGGCACATCTACTGCCCGGAAAGACTGCTTCACGGGAGGCCGCTCATGAGCTGTCCTGAACGCCGCCGCGGTCCCGGGCGGTCGGGCCTCCAGGCGCTGTCAGCACGGCTGAGTCCCCGCGACATTGACGTGCTCAGCACCGTGCAGTGGCACCGTTTCTTGACCACCGAGCACGTCCAGCAGTTGGTGTTCACCGACCACCGTTCCTCGATCTCTGCGGCGCGAACTTGTCGGCGCGTGCTGGCCCGCCTGCAGGACGATCACCTCATCGAACGACTCGATCGCCGGGTCGGCGGGCTGCGTGGCGGGTCGGCGACGTCGGTCTGGATGCTCACCAGCGCCGGCCAACGGCTGCTGGGCTTGCGAGAAGGGCGCGGGAGCGCCGTGCGCGTCCGTCAGCCCGGCGGCGCCTTCATCGGTCACTACCTCGCCATCGCTGACGTCCGCCTGGCGCTGCTCGGCGCCGTCCGGGCTCAGCAGCTGGAGCTGCTCAGCCTGGAGCTGGAGCCGACCTGCTGGCGGCACTACCTCGACCCGATGGGAACCCGGCAGGTACTGAAGCCGGACCTGTTCGCGGTCACGGCAACGGCCACCTACGAGGATCACTGGTTCATCGAGGTCGACCGTGGCACCGAGGGCATCCCGACGCTCGTTCGCCAGTGCCAGGCCTACGCCCAGTACCGGGCCAGCGGTACCGAGCAGTCCGAGACCGGACTGTTCCCACGCATCATCTGGATCTTGCCGACAGCGCGACGCCTGGAGAACTTCCGGTTGGCCCTTCGCAGCACCCGCTCCCTGGACGCAGGCCTGTTCCACGCCGTCACCATGGATGACTTAGTGCCGCTGCTCACCGGCGGAGGCACGGAATGAACGCCGCGACGTCCCGGCCGCGGAACGAGGTCCTGGTCGGCGACGCGCAGGAGACGCTGGCCCGGCTGCCGGACGCCAGCGTCGATCTGGTGGTCACCAGCCCGCCGTACTTCCGGCTTCGCGACTACGGCATCACCGGCCAGCTCGGCCTGGAGACCAACATCGACAGCTGGGTCGGCAACCTCCGGCAGGTCACCCGACAGATCGAGCGCATCCTGACACCGACCGGCAGCCTGTGGCTGAACCTCGGTGACAGCTACGCCACCCACCCGCGCGAGGGTGCGCCCCGCAAGAGCCTGCTCCTGGGCCCCGACCGGCTTCTTCTGGCGCTGCAGGCAGACGGCTGGCTGGTTCGCAACAAGATCGTCTGGAGCAAGACCAACCCGGTACCCAGTCCGGTCCGGGATCGGCTGGCTGCTACCTGGGAGGTCGTCTTCTTCCTCGTCCGTCGCCCGAGCTACTACTTCGACCTTGATGCGATCCGCCAACCACACCGCAGTCGAGCTCGCGCAGCTTCCCGTCCTCCAGCTTCGCAGGCACGTGCTGCCTGGCGGGGACCCAACAGCCTCGGCGCCAGCGGCTTGGCTCGGCTGCAAGCCACCGGTCGGCCCGGGCACCTGCTCGGCAAGAACCCTGGCGATGTCTGGCCGATCGGCAGCGCCCGCTCGGGCGGTGGACACCACGCCACCTTCCCGCTGACGTTCGCCGACCGAGTAATCCGGGCCGCCTGTCCCAGACTCGTCTGCAACCGATGCGGCGCGCCGTGGGTCGCGGAAGAACAGCAGCCGGACAGCCGGCGACGGCAATCGGCCTGCGCCTGCGACGCACCGAAGAGGCCTGGCTTGGTGCTGGACCCCTTCATCGGCTCGGGCACCACGGCGGTCGCCGCCGAGAACCTGGAACGCGATTGGCTTGGCATCGAACTCAACGCCGACTACGCGGCCCAGGCCAGTCAGCGAATCGATGCCGCCCGCGCGGCGCGTCACAGACAACGCAAGTCGAAGGGCCCCGGCAGTCCGAGCGGTAGCCCAGAGGGCCAGCCGGGTCACAACGGGCTACCGCCGTAGCGCACCGACACCGACAGCAGCCGCGCAACTTAAGTAAGAGAGGAGGTGACGTGAACAGTGAAACCCAAGAAGCACAGAGAAACATCGAGCAGGAGACGGCCTGGTACGCCTTCCAGTATTGGACCGGCAGTCAGGACGAGACCCGCTTCCGTGAGGCATACATGGGCCGCTACGCCAGCCGCGAGGAATTCGGGCGGCAGCTCCTGAGCAGCCTGGGTGCCGACGGCCGCCTGACCCGACTGCCCGACTGGCTACAGGCCTACATCCGATTGGATGGCGAGGCTGTCGTGCGGGACTTCGAGCAAGCCGGGCAGCTCTGGGTCTTTGACGCCCCGGACCACAGCGGCACTTACGTCTTCGACGGGTACAGCTGACCGCTTACCCGGGGTGGGCTTCGCCAAGGCAGGGGCGAGCCCGACCGGCCTCGTCGGCGCACCGGGCCCTTCGATCCCACAGAGCTGCGATACCGCAGCTCGTCGAAGGACCCCAGCACCGAGGAGGTCGCGATGTCCCTCGCGGACAACGGTCCCACCCGTGGCGGCGTAAAGACGCTGGCCATCCGGTTGGAGCCGGACATGCACGCCCAGATGAGCCTGGTCGCTCAACTGCGCAGCACCACCATCACCGATGAGATCCGGCGAGCCATCGAGGCGCACATCGCCCTCGCCGTGGCCGATCCGGACTTCACCGCCCAGGCAACCGGGGTGCTCGACGAGATCGAGCGCGAGGTGGAAGCCCGCCGGGCCGCCATCACCAGCCTGTTCAACCCCACCGGGGCAAAGCCGGCTGATGGCAGCAGCAAGGGCCGCAAGACCGGGCCGGCAGCCAGCTGACCCCGAGGTCAAGCGGCTGATCACGGCATCGGTGCACGACGGCGGCGGGGACAAAGAACAAGCGGCCGTACTGGTCGCCTGCTCACCGTCCCCGCCGCTACCGCCCCAAGTAGATAAGCAAAGCTCAGTTTATGTTCTGTTGTGGAATTGTACCGAAGTGATGCATATTTGCAGCATTTCCCGTAGAATCTAAGAGATAACAATGGAGGAAATAGGACGCATGATGACCACCAGGAGCCACGAACTGGGCGCACGGCTCTGCGCAGCACGCGAGGACGCAAGGATGTCCAAGCGCGAACTCGCCGCAGCAGTGGGGGTCAACGTTTCACAGATCATCCGACTGGAGCGGGGCTCATTCAGTTCGCCCAATATTGAACTGTTGAGCCGGATAGCCAACACGCTCCACTTATCACTGGCCAGCGTCCTTGACCAGGCCGGCTTCCCCATGCACCGCGATTTACCGCATCTTGTTCCCTACCTGCGCGAACGCTATCCCGAGCTGCCCGAAGCTGCAGTCATCGAGATGGAGCGCTACTTCGACCGCATCGCCCGCGAGTACGACGGTGCCGGACCGGCCGAGAAAGAGGACGAAACGTGATAGCGCACCGGTAGGCGCCACGTCCATAATAAGGAAGGGAGGTAACGATGCATCATCAATCACAAGTGAGGGACGATCAGCCGCCTAGTGTCCTGAGCAAAATTCGCTCACTCGTCCCTGATCGACCACTCCGCTTCTCCGAGGCCATTCACCTGGCCGAACTGCAGGCGCTTCGCTTCCTGGAGCTGACCGGCAACAATATCGCGCCTGTTCCGACCAGTGTTGTGACAACCTTCCCGCGCATCCGGGTCATCGACGATCCGACCTTGCCGATAGCCGGTGCCAGCCATTGGAACGGCTCCCTCCGGGAGTGGGTCATCCGGCTCAATCCCACCGACTCCGGGCCACAGCGACGGTTCACGCTGCTGCACGAGTTCAAGCACATCATCGACTTCGGCGCCCCCGGCCTGCGCCAAGTCGAGGCTCATCCGGTCTGCTGCGAACGCCACACTGAACTCGTTGCCGACCACTTCGCCACCTGCGTCCTGTTGCCGAAGGCCCGTGTCCGCGAAGTCTGGGCAACCGGGACGTGCGACGCAGCTGCCATCGCCGCCCGCTTCGACGTCCCTATGGGCGCCGCGCGTGTACGGCTGGCGCAGCTCGGTCTGCTGGATGCAGAGGTGTCCCTGAACGCAGACAACGGGGATCAGGACTATCCGCAGTCAACCTCCAACAGAGCCGAGGTGCGCTCGTGACCAGCCAATCCCTTCCCGACGTCCAGGCCACCGCCGTCTCGTACCTGCGCGTCTCGACCAAGGAGCAAACCGAGCGAGACGGTGATCCCGAGGGCTACTCCATCCCGGCTCAGCGAGAGGCGAACCGGCGCAAGGCCGAAGCTCTCGGGGTAACGATCACCGCTGAGTTCGTCGACCGTGGTGAATCCGCCCGGTCGGTTCACAGGCCCGAGCTACAGCGGTTGCTGCGCTACGTCCAAGAGAATCCGGTCGGCTTCGTGCTCGTACACAAGGTTGACCGACTGGCGCGTAACCGCATCGACGACGTCGAGATCAACCTGGCGCTTCAGAAGGCCGGAGTCACCTTGGTGTCGGCCACCGAGAACATCGATGAGACCCCGAGTGGCATGCTGCTGCACGGGATCATGAGCACGATCGCTGAGTTCTACTCACGTAACCTCGCCAATGAAGTCGTCAAGGGCATGAGCCAGAAGGCCCGCACCGGCGGGACCCCCAACCGAGCGCCCCTTGGCTACCGAAACGTCCGGGAATCCACCGCCGACGGTCGTGAGGTTCGCACCATCGCCGTAGACCCGGAACGTGGCCCCTTAATCACCTGGGCCTACCAGACGTACGCCAGCGGCAACTGGACCATTCTTAAGCTGGCTGACGAGCTGGAGAGCAGGGGCCTGCGCACCGTCGCCACGCCCAGGCAGCCCAGCCGGCCAGTCCGACCGAACATCGTGCACAAGATTCTGACCAGCCCCTATTACAAGGGTGAAGTCACCTGGAACGGTGCCAGCTACCCCGGACGGCATACCCCGCTCATCGATGACGTGACCTGGCAGCGGGTGCAGACCGTGCTCTCGAGCAATCGAGTCGGCGAGAAGCAACGGGCCCACCCGCACTACCTGAAGTCGACCGTCTTCTGCGGGGCCTGCGGCAGCCGCTTCGTCGTCAACCTGACGACCAACCGCTACGGCACGACCTACCCGTACTTCATGTGCCTCGGCCGTCACCAGAAACGAACCGGGTGCACCCAGAAGGCGCTGCTGATCGCCGCGGTCGAAGAACGCGTCGAAGACTTTTACGCCGACCTGGAGCTTCCCGTTGAGCTACGCGGCCAGATCGGGCGCTTCCTCCGCCAGGAGCTGGCGACGTCGCGCTCCGCAGCCGAGCACGAGCGCATGGACCTGGCAACCCAGCGTCAGCGGCTGACCAACGAACGAACCAAGTTGTTGCAGGCCCACTATGCCGGTGCTGTCCCGGTCGACCTACTGAAGATCGAACAGGACCGCATCGCCAGCCAGCTGGCTCACGTCGAGGACCGGCTTCAGCGGGCGGATCAAGCCGCGGAAACCGTCGAGGAGAGCCTGCAGCTCGCCCTGGAGCTGCTCGGTGACTGCCACCAGGCGTACCTGCGAGCTAGCGACAGCGTTCGCCGGCTCTACAACCAGGCCTTCTTCGAGAAGATCCTCATCAGCGACGAGGGCATGAGCGCCGTCTTGGCCGAGCCGTTCCGAACCCTCGTCGGGCCGGAAGTCGCTCAGGCCGTCCAAGGCGCTTCGACCGTCCCCGACGACGCAGAGGACGTCTCTGGACCGTCCGGCGATGCCCCGGACACGTCCGCCGACGCCTGGACGATCGAGGACCTGCGCCTCATCCGGACCTGGCGGTTGCGACCCGGACGAGGCAGAACGAAACAACCTGCGCCGCATGGATCATGCGGCGCAGGTTGGAAACAGAACTTCTTGGTGCCCCCGGCAGGATTCGAACCTGCGACACACGGTTTAGGAAACCGATGCTCTATCCCCTGAGCTACGGGGGCTCGTCGGCACGTGGCCGACCGGGGCGTACCGGTCGAGGTTAGCTGGCCGGTGTCCGGGGCCCGCCCGCGGCGCTCCCGCTGGCTACCGTCGTCCCATGGTGGTCACGCTGGTCGGGCTCGTGCTCCTCCTGCTGGTCGCCGGCCTGCTCCTCTACAAGCTGGGCGTCTGGTCCCGTCCGGTCGCGCGTGCCGACGCCGGACCGGGCCGGCTGTCCGGTCGCGACCGTGCGGAGCTGACCGACGCGGTGGCCCGAGCCCGCTGGGCGCCGGCGCACGACGAGGTCGACGGCGAGACCCGGGTGCTGCTGCGGCGCTCCTACACCGGGCTCGACGGGCTGCCGGCGGTGCTCGAGGAACGCGTGTTCAGCACCTTCCCGGCGACCGACCCGGCCTGGGAGGCGCGTTTCACCGAGGCGATGTCCGGCGCCCGGTTCCGCTGCGCCTACCTCAACGCGGAGGAGTCCGCCGGCTGACGGCACCGTGTGTGGACGGCGGGACGCGCTGTGGACAGCCGCGCCGCGATCGTCGTCCACTCCGCCGAGCCTGGCCTCCCACCGATCGAGGAGGCCCCGTGGAGATCAGGACACCGAACGAGCTCGAGCAGCACCTCGCCGGCCTGGCGACGGCGCTCACCGCGCCCCAGCCGGCCGAGTGCGTGCTCTGCTACGTCGAGCGCATGCTCGACGCGTTCGGCTGCGACTGCACGTTGCGCTGGGCGCGTCGCTGGCGGGACCTCCGGCTGCCGCGGGCCACCGGCCTGGAGCGCCGCATGGAGGCCTGCGGCGGCTTCTGCGACTGCGAGATCTTCCTCAACGGCTGGACGCTCCGCGATGAGCTGCAGGTTCCCGACGAGAACGGCGAGCCGGCCTGGCCGGCGCAACGCCCGCCGTGCGCCGGGGTCGGGTCGCGTTCGTCCCAGCCGTGCGCCAACTGGGAGCCCTGGCGGCGGGGCCGCCGGTGACGACGGCAGGATGAGGGCATGGGTCAGGTCGTCACCACCGCGGAACGGGTCGTCACGGCGCCGGTGGACCGGGTGCGGTCCGCTCTCGCCGACTACGAGGGAACGCGTCGCCGGGTGCTCCCCGAGCAGTTCAGCGACTACCGGGTCGAGGCCGGCGGTCAGGGCGCGGGCACCCGTGTCGCCTGGCGCTTCGCCGCCACCTCCAAGCGGGTGCGCGACCAGCTGGTCGAGGTCAGCCAGCCCGACGCCGACACGCTGGTGGAGACCGACACCCGTTCCTCGATGGTGACCACGTGGACGGTGCACCCGGCGGACTCCCGGATCACCACGGTGCGGGTGCGCACCACCTGGAACGGCGCCGGGGGCGTGGGCGGCTTCTTCGAGCGGACCTTCGCCCCGAAGGGCCTGCGCCGGGTGTACGAGGACCTGCTGGGCCGGCTGGACCGGGAGGTCGCGGTCTCCTGAGCCGGCGGCACGGGCGGCGACCGAGGGGGACCATGGCCGCGTGACCGCCGTCCCCACCGTCGCCGACCCCGACACCCTCGACGCCTTGACCGGGCTCGTGGGGGACGGCGACGTCGTCGTGCTCTCCGGCGCCGGCCTGTCCACCGACTCCGGCATCCCCGACTACCGCGGGGCCACCGGGTCGCTGCGCCGGCACACGCCGATGACGTACCAGACCTTCCTCCGCGACCCCCGCGGGCGGCACCGGTACTGGGCACGCAGCTTCGTCGGCTGGCGGCAGATCCGGGAGGCCCGGCCCAACGCCGGGCACCGGGCGGTCGCCGACCTGCAGCGGGCCGGGCTGGTGGCCGGGGTCATCACGCAGAACGTCGACGGGCTGCACCAGGCCGCCGGCGCGCGGGACGTCGTCGAGCTGCACGGCGGCCTGGACCGCACGGTCTGCCTCGCCTGCGGCGACGTCGCCGACCGCGCCGAGCTCGACCAGCGGCTGCGGATGGTCAACCCGCATTTCGGGCCGCACGTGGACGAGGTCAACCCCGACGGTGACGCCGAACTGCCCGACGAGCTCCTCGACGGGTTCGTCATGGTCGACTGCGGGGCCTGCGGTCGCGGCCCGCTCAAGCCCGACGTCGTCTTCTTCGGCGAGACGGTGCCGCGGGACCGGGTGGACGTCTGCTTCTCGCTGGTCGAGCGGGCCGGCTCCCTGCTGGTCCTGGGCTCCTCGCTGACGGTGATGAGCGGCTACCGGTTCGTGCTGCGCGCCGAGAAGCTCGGCATCCCCGTCGCGCTGGTCAACCTCGGCCCGACCCGTGGGGACGCGAAGGTCGACGTCCGGGTGGACGCCCCGCTCGGGACGGTGCTGCCCGACCTGGTCCGGCGTCTGGCCGCGTGAGTCCGTTCTTGGTCCGCACCGAGACGGCCTCCGGCCGACGGTCGACCGGCGGCGCCGGTGGGCGGCGGGCCGGGCCGGGGACGACGCCGCGGGCACACCGGGCGGGCGGTGCCGTCCTCGGCGAGGATCGACGGCGATGCAGACCTTCCTGCCCGTCGCCGACTTCGAGGAGAGCGCCCGCTTCCTGGACGCGCCGCGCCTGGGCAAGCAGCGGGTCGAGACGCTGCAGGTGCTGCGGGCTCTGGAGCTGCCCGACTACGGCTGGGCCTCGCACCCGGTGGTCCGGATGTGGCGGGGGCGCACTCCGGCGCTGGTGGCTTACGGGCTGGCGATGGTCCGGGTATGGCGCAAGCGCGGGTTCGCCGACAGCACGCACACCCTGATCGCGGAGTTCGCTCCTGACGTGGTCGGCGTCCCGCAGGAGGAGCTGGCCCGCGCCGGGATGCTGCCCTCCTGGGTCGGTGACGAGGCGCTGCACCTCTCGCACCGGTCGAACCTGCTGGCCAAGGAGCCGGACTTCTACCGGCCTCGCTTCGCCCCGGTGTTCGGCACCGAGCCCGAGGACCTGCCCTACGTCTGGCCCGAGCCGGACGACGTGCCGCCGACCCCGCCGCCCCAGGGCGTGCGGGTGTGGGTGGTGCGCCCCCGCACGCACGACGAACTCGGTGCATGCCTGGCCGCCGGTGTGATCGGACTGGGCACCCAGTCGGGCATCGACGTCGACGCCACCGAGCTGTCCCCGGCCGAGCTCCGCGCGCTGGCGAAGGAGATCTCCGGCCGGCGCCCGGCCAAGGACCTGCGCCAGCTGTCGGCCTTCCTCGACGAGGTGCAGCCGGGCGACCGGGTGGGCCTGCCCGTCGAGCACGGCGCGGGGCTGCTGCTCGGCGAGGTCGTGGGGGACTACCTGTTCCAGGGGCGCGAGCTGCTGCCGCACCGCCGTCCGGCCCGCTGGGACCGGGTGGTGCCCCGGTCAGCGGCGCTGCCCCCGGCGACGCTGCAGGACCCGCGCGCCTTCTTCTCGGTGACCCTGGACCCGAGCCACTCGGGATGACGCGGCGGTCAGCCGAGGACGGTCGCCAGCCGCTCCTGCGCCGCCGGCCGCAGCTGCGGGTGCCCGGCCGCGGCGACCAGCGACCACGCCGCGGCGTGCAGTCGGCGCAGCTCCAGCCACGGCGCGAGCTCGTCGTCGGTCGGGGCGCCGGGGTAGGCGTCGAGCGCGGCCCGGCCGTCCAGTCGCGAGGTGGCGCGCAGGCAGGCGAGGTCCCAGGCGCGCGGGCCCGGACAGGTGTCCTCCAGGTCGGTCCAGCGCCAGCCGCCGCGCGTGGCCAGCAGGTTCGCCGGGTGCGCGTCGCCGTGCAGCGCGACGACCTCCCCGACCAGCCGCGGCCGCAGCTGCGCCAGCCGGGCCCCGAGCCGCTCCACCTGCGCGGGGGTGGCGCCCCAGGCCGGACCGCGCTCGAGGAAGCGGGCGAGGTCGTCCAGCGGGGTGTCCAGCGGTGCGCCGGACACCCGGACCTCGGCCAGGTGGGCGTGCAACTCGGCCAGTGCGGTCCCGACCTCGACAGGGGACGGCGTCTGCGGCTGCACCTCGACGTACCGCCAGAACGTCAGCTCCAGCCCCGCGTACCGGTGCGGCCCCGGCGGGAGGACGTCGCTGGGCGGGACGACCGGTGCACCCGATGCCGCGAGCGCTGCGGCGACGGCGACCTCGCGGGCGAGGGAGCGCAGCGGCGGCGGACGCAGGAGCGTCGTCAGGGTTACCACCCGGGCCACGACCGGCGCGGGAACCAGGTGGGCGACGACGTTGACGCCGTCCTGCAGGACCGTCGGTGCGTCCACCCGGATTCCGTGCGCCGCCGCCACCGCGCGAGCGGCGAGGGCCGCCCGCACCGCCCGGGCGGAGGACGTCACGTGCCGGGCAGCGGCACGTTCTGCAGCCGCACCTGGCCGCGGGCGACGAGCTTGCCGTCCTCGGCCCGGGTCAGCAGCACCTGCCAGAGCTGCTGGGTGCGGCCCTGCTGCACCGGCTCGGCGACGACGTCGAGCCGTCCCTCGGTCATGCTGCGGATGAAGTCGGTGTTGTTGTTGACGCCGACCGCGAACTGCCCGGAGTCGGCCACCGCCATGCTGGCGCCGATGCTGGCGGCCGACTCGATGACGGCGCAGTAGAGCCCGCCGTGCACGACACCCCACGGGGTGTGCTGGTCGGGCCCGACCTGCACCGTACCGGTCACCCGGGTGCCGCTGGCCTCGGCGACGTCGAACCCGGTCGCGGCGACGAACCGGCTGGCGGAGGCCAGGCCGACGTCGGGCCGCTCGGCCATCACGCGTCCCACACCAGGCAGAAGGGGTGGCCCACCGGGTCGGCGTAGACGCGGAAGTCGCCCCCGCCGCCGGGCAGCCGGCGTGCGCCCAGCGCCAGTACCTTCGGCTCGGCCTCCTCGACGTCGGCCACCCGCACGTCGAGGTGGAACTGCTGCGGGCGGTCCGGGTCGGGCCAGTCCGGGGGCTGCAGGTCCGGGGCCTGCTGGAACGCCAGCCGGTACCCCTGCCCGGTGACGACCACCCAGTCGTCGCCGGAGGACCCCTTGCTGACCTCCATCCCGAGCAGCTCGGCGTAGAAGGTCGCGAGGGCGTGGGCGTCCGGAGCGTCGATGACGACGGAGTGCAACTGGCCGATCATGTGCCCATCCTCGTGGGGCCCGTGCCGGTCCGGCCAGTGGGGCACCCGCCGCGGCAGCCGGGCCCCGGGGCAGGATCGACGCCGTGGACCCCTCGACCGCTCCCCGTCTCGGATCGCTGACCTGGACGCCCGCCGCCGAGCGGCCCGAGCTGCTGGCCGCCCCCGTGGCCGCGGCGCTGGGGGAGCTGACCGCCCCCGCCTGGGTCGCCGAGATCGACGCCGACCTGGCCGACACCGCCGCCTTCACCGACGCCTACGGGGTGCCGTTGGAGGTCTCGGCGAACTGCGTGGTCGTCGCCGCACGCCGCGCCGGGCAGACCGAGCTGGTCGCATGCCTCGTCCCGGCGACCACCCGCGCCGACGTCAACGGCCTGGTCCGCCGCCACCTGGGGGCCCGCAAGGTCTCCTTCGCCCCGCAGGACGTCGCCGTCGCCGAGAGCGGCATGGCCTACGGCGGCATCACCCCGCTCGGGCTGCCGCCGTCCTGGCCGGTGCTCGTGGACCCCGCCGTCGCCACCCCCGAGCTGGTCGTCGTCGGGTCGGGGACGCGGGGCAGCAAGCTCGCGGTGTCCGGCGCTGCGCTGGCCGCGTTGCCCGCCGCCGAGGTCCTCGAGGGGCTGGGCCGGCCGGTGGCCGAGCCGCCGCGGCCCGCCCCGGCCGCGCCGGTCGAGCGGGCGCCCGACGACCGCGGCGTGGGCTGGGGCGAGCGGCCGGACGACCGGTCCGCGGCCGACCGGCGCTACCTCGAGGACCGTCCGCCGCACTGGGGCAGCGACTGAAGAAAGACCCCTCTGCCCCCCACCGCTCGCCAGCTCGCGGCGGGACCCTGCAGAGGGGCCGCCGTCCTCCTCACCGCTCGGAGGAGGATCCCGTCCTCCTCACCGCTCGCACGCTCGCGGCGAGCTCTAGACGGGGCCGGAGCCTCTGGACGGGGCCTGGGCCGGGGCGGCGCCCTGCCTGGCGCGCAGCAGGTCGCGGATCTCGACCAGCAGCTCGACCTGGGTCGGCTGTGCCGGGCCGGGCTCCTCGCCCCGGGCGCGCCGCTCCACGAGCGTCTTCATCGGCAGCACGACGAGGAGGTAGATGATCGCTGCGGTCAGCACGAAGGTGATCACCTGGCTGACGAACGCGCCCCAGGCGAACACCTGCTGGTCGACCTCGAAGGCGCCGCCCAGCTGCCCACCGCCGCCGACGAGGCCGACCAGCGGGGTCAGGAACGACTCGGCGAACTGGTTGACGACGGCCGTGAAGGCCGCACCAATGACGACCGCGACGGCCAGTTCGACGACGTTGCCGCGCAGCAGGAAGTCCTTGAAGCCCTTGAGCACGGCGTCATCCACCCACACCCGGCAGGGCCGGTCCAGCACCCGGTTCCCAGCGTGGCGACAGGCTGAGCGTCAGCGTGGCAGTGGTCGCCGCGGCGGCCAGCAGGGCGGCGGTGTCGCCGTCCACGGCGAGCAGCAGCAGGCCGTCGCCGGCGTCGTCCGGACCGGGTGCGGCGAGGACGAGCGCGCCGGCGGCGACCACCTCGGCGCGTTCGGCACCGGGCGGTGTGGCCAGGACGTCGACCCGGTCGCCGGGGCGGACGAGGGCGCTGACCGCGAGGTCGGCCGGGCGCACCGGCGCCGCGACCTGCCCGGCGTCGAGCTGGGCGGTCAGGCCGGCTCCCACGAGGCCGGCGTCGGTGACCGGCTCGCCGGACCGGACGCCGCCGGCGAGCACCCGACCCACGAGCGCTTCCGGGTCCTCCGCCGTCCCGCCGGGCCGCAGGGCCGGCGGGTACCGGGCCACGGTGAGGTCGTCCTCGGTGAGGACGGCGCCCGGAGCCAGGTCGACCACGGCCACGACGACCGGGACCGTGGCCGGCGCGCGGGCCGGGGCCGGTGCCGGACGCAGGGCCAGGACGAGCGCGGCGACGGCGAGCAGTGCGGCGAGAACCTGCCGCGCGGTGTGCAACGGCCGGCGCGGGCGGCGGAGGCGGACCATGGGTCCACGCTGGCCGCCCGCGGCCGGCGGCGGGTCGGCGAGCGCCGGGTTGTGGAGAGCGAGGGTACCTGTGGACCGCGGCCCGGTCAGCTCGCGGCGGCGCTGCTGCTGGCAGACGTGGAGCTGCTCGACGAGGACGAGTCGCCCGAGGACGACGAGCTGCTCGCGGCGGCGGGCGCGGCGTCCTTCTTGCCGGCGGACGACGAGCTCGACTCGTCCGACGACGAACCGGACCGGCTGTCGGTGCGGTAGAAGCCCGAGCCCTTGAACACCACGCCGATCGAGCCGTAGACCTTGCGCACCGGGCTGCTGCACTCGGGGCACTCGCTCACCGGGGCGTCGGTGAAGGACTGCACCACCTCGAAGTCGTGCTTGCCGGCGGGGTTGGTGCAGGCGTACTGGTACGTGGGCACGGTGCGGGCACTCCTCGTCGGACGGGCCGGGCTGGCACTCGCACCCGGCGACTGCCAATGATGCGCGCCCGGACGGCGTCCGTCCACGTGCCGAGGCAAGGTGTGAGGAGCGCGTCGCGCGGAGGCCGCCAGCAGGGCGCCGGCGTTCGCCGTGTCCGGCCTCGCCCGGTCGATCCCGCCCACGCGTCGGACGCCCAAGGCCCCACGGGTGGCCCGCGGCTGCCCGATGGAGGATCCGTCCGTCCCGGACCTCGCGCGGCGGGAGTCCGACGGGCGCGGCCTCATGCGCCGCCGCGAGGACGACATCGCCATCCTCGCCATCCGCGTCCGGTCCTGCCCCCCGGGGCCCGGTCCGCACGGGCGCGCCGCGAATCCGGCCGCGCCGGGGACGCTCCCCAGTACGGTTCGGCACGTGATACAGCGGTGGCTCGACGAGGAGCAGCAGCGGACCTGGCGGGCCTGGCTGACCGTCGCCGAGCTCCTCCCGCGGGTTCTCGACGCCCAGTTGCAGCGCGACGCCGGCCTCAGCCATGCGGCCTACGTCGTCCTGGCGATGCTGTCGGAGGCGCCGGGTCGCAGCCGGCGCATGAGCGACCTGGCTCGGCGGGCCAACCAGTCGCAGAGCCGGCTGTCCCACACGGTGGCCCGGCTCGAGGAGCGGGGCTGGGTGCGGCGTCAGCGCTCAGCCGAGGACGGCCGGGGCAACGTCGCCGTCCTCACCGACGCGGGGTGGGACGTCGTCCGGTCGGTCGCGCCCGGTCACGTCGACGCCGTCCGCGCGGCGCTGTTCGACCCGCTCACCGACGAGCAGGCCCGCGCCCTCGGCGACGCCCTCGAGGCCGTGCTCGACCGGCTCGACCCCGACCGCAGCCTGCGCGTCGAGCACGGCGCCGACGTCGGCTGAGATCTGAGTCCGAGAGCCGGTTCCTCGCGGGCGTCGCAGCGAGCAAGGAGCGGATCGAGGAGCGGAAGCAGGTCCGTGGGACGCCGCGGGCTGACGGAGCCGACGCCGGCCGGCGCCCGGCGTCGCCGCCGGTGGCGTCCGAGCCGCTGCCGCTGTCCACGCTGGAGCCGGGCACCAATGCCCGATCGCGAGGAGGCCGAGCGGGACCCGGGGGTGGAGGTGCGGCTGCGCAGCCTCGAGCTGGTCGCCGGTGGCCGGGGGTGGCCGTCACCGCAGGTGGCGCAGGAACGATGCGGGGTCGTCGAGGAACTGCCGCCAGCTCGCGGCGAGCTCCAGGTCGGCCCACCGCGCCTCCCGCAGACCCCAGGTGCCGACCTCCAGCAGGTGCGCGCCGGGCAGCGCGGCCAGCACGGGGGAGTGGGTGGCGACGACGACCTGCGCCCCGTCCGCGACCAGTTCCGTCAACCGGACCATGAGGGAGAGGGTGCCGGTGAACGACAGGGCGGCGTCCGGCTCGTCGAGGAGGTAGAAGCCGGGACGCGTGGCCCGGTCGCCCAGCAGCGCGAGGAACCCCTCGCCGTGCGACATCTCGTGGAACCGCGGCTCCGGGCGTCTCGGCTCCGGGTTCTCCTCCAGGTAGCTGTAGAGGCCGTGCAGGGTCTCGTCGCGCAGGAAGTAGGCCCAGCGTGCGGCGCCCGGGCTGCGCTCCACGATCAGGTCCAGGGAGCCGGGCTCGCTGCGCCGGGTCTCGTGGCGGGCGCCGGCCGACCCGCCCTCGGCGTTGAGGCCCAGCGCCGCGGCCAGCACCTCGAGCACCGTTGACTTGCCCGACCCGTTCTCGCCGACCAGCACGGTCGCGCCGGCCGGCAGCTCCAGCCCCTCGCGCAGCATTTGCGCGACCGCCGGTACGGTGCGCGGCCACCCGCCGTCCGGTGGCCGGGGTGCGCCGGGATCGGGCCGCAGCCGCCGGACGGGTCGTCGGTCCACGCCGGGCATCCTCACCGATCCGCCGTCCGGGCTCACCGTTCCGGCTCCAGGCTCACCACTGGTCCTGAGCCCGGAACCGGAACGACCAGCTGACCTGATCGTCGGGGCGGGGGTGGGGGCGGGGGCGGGGCGGGGACGGGACGGTGACCGCGGCTCAGCGGCCGAGGTGGCGGTAGCGGTGCAGCCGGGTGCGGAAGCGCTCGCCGTCGTCCCGCCCGAGCAGGTTGGCCAGCTCCTCGCCGAGCACCCGTCCCAGCCGCCGGCAGAACTCGACCGGCTCGTCGGCGGCGTCCGGCCGCTCGGGCACCACCCGGTCGACGATGCCGGCCCGCCACAGGTCCGTCGCCCGCACCCCCTGGTCGGCGGCCATCTCGTCGGCACGGTCGACGGTGCGGTGCACGATCGCCGAGGCGCCCTCCGGCGGCAGCGGACCCAGCCAGCCGTTGGCCGCCGCCAGCACCCGATCGGCCGGCACCAGCGCCAGCGCCCCGCCGCCGGTGCCCTGGCCCAGCAGCACCGCCAGCGTCGGCGCCCGGAGCGTCACCAGGTCCTCCAGGCAGCGGGCGATCTCGGCGGCCAGCCCGCCCTCCTCGGCCTCCTTCGACAGCGCCGCACCGGGGGTGTCGATCAGGGTGACCAGCGGCAGCCGCAGCTCGGCGGCCAGCCGCATCCCGCGCCGGGCCTCGCGCAGCGCGGCCGGCCCCAGCGGCACCGACAGCGACTGCCCGCGCCGGTCCTGGCCGAGGACGACGCAGGGCGCCCCGCCGAAGCGGGCCAGGGCGAGCAGCAGCCCGGGATCCTTCTCGCCGGCACCGGTGCCGGACAGCCCGACGACGTCGGTGGCCGCCGTCCGCAGCAGCCGCCGCACCCCCGGCCGGTCCTCGCGGCGGGACGCGGTGACGACCTCCCATGCGCTGCGCCCGTCTGCACCGTCCGCCCCGCCCGACCCGGCGTCGGTGCCGTCCTCGGGGGTCGGCGGCTCGGCGTCGGCGACGTCCCGGTGCCAGGTCTGCCGGGCGGCGAGCACCCGCAGCGCCCGGTCGGCGACCTCGGCGATCTCCTCGTGCGGGACGACGGCGTCGATCAGCCCGCGGTCGGCCAGGTGCTCGGCCTTCTGCACGCCCTCGGGGAACGGCTCGCCGTAGAGCGCCTGGTAGACCCGCGGGCCGAGGAAGCCGATGGAGGCGCCGGGCTCGGCGATGGTCACGTGCCCCAGCGACCCCCACGACGCCAGCACCCCGCCGAAGGTGGGGTGCCGCAGGTAGACCAGGTAGGGCAGCCCGGCCTCCTTGTGCCGGGCGATCGCCGCGGTGATCCCGATCATCTGCAGGAACGCGACGGTGCCCTCCTGCATGCGAGTGCCGCCGGACACCGGCGCGGCCAGCAGCGGCAGCCCCTCCTCGGTGGCCCGCTCGACCGCGGCGATCAGCCGGTCGGCCGCGGCCACCCCGATCGACCCGGCGAGGAAGCCGAACTCGCCGGCGATCACGGCCACCCGCCGTCCCCGCAGCCGCCCCTCCCCGGTGATGATCGCCTCGTCCTGCCGCGTCTTCTCCGCCGCCCGGGCCAGCTCGGCGGCGTAGGACTCCGGGACGTCGCCGACCGTGATCGGCCGGTCCCAGGACTGCCACGACCCGGGGTCGAGGACGAGATCCCGCAGCGCGCGGGCGTCGAGCGACCGCGTCACGACCGCAGCCAGGCGCGGATCGCCTCGTTCGAGGAGCCCAGCACCGGCGGCGCGGCGTGGTCGCGCCGGGTCGTCTCGGTCTCGCCGTCCGGCCCCGGAGCGAAGAACCGCAGCGGCGGACCGGGCAGGGACAGCCGGCCGAGCGTGGCGTGGTCGACGTCGACCAGCAGGCCCTGCGACAGGGTCTGGTCCCAGGTGTAGACCTCGTCGATCGCGCGCACCTTGCCCGCCGGGATGCCGGCCGCCGCGAGCCGGGCCAGCAGCTCCTCCGGGGAGAGGTCGGCGAAGGTCCGCTCCAGCAGCTCGATCACCTGCTGCCGGTTCCCCACCCGCTCGCCGTTGGTGGCCAGGCCCGGGGCCTCCGGGTCGAGGCCGAACTCCGCGCACAGCCGCCGCCACAGCGACTCGTTGCCGCAGGAGAGCTGCACGCTGCCGCCCTGGCAGTGGAACAGGCCGTAGGGAGCGATCGAGGGATGGTGGTTGCCCTGCGCGCGGCCGACCTGGCCGGCCACCGTCCACGCCGTCCCCTGGAAGGCGTGCACCCCGACGATCGCTGCCAGCAGGGAGGTGCGCACCACCTGGCCGTGGCCGGTGCGCTCCCGCTCCAGGAGGGCGGCGACGACCCCGTAGGCCCCGTACATCCCGGCCAGCAGGTCGCCGATCGGGACGCCGACCCGCTGCGGGTCCTCGGGCCCCGGGCCGGTGAGCGACATCAGCCCGGCCTCGCCCTGGGCGATCTGGTCGTAGCCGGCGCGCCCGCCCTCGGGCCCGTCGTGGCCGAAGCCGCTGATCGAGAGGGTGACCAGCCGCGGGTTGAGCTGCTCGAGCACGTCGGTGCCGAAGCCGAGCCGGGTCAGCGTGCCGGGGCGGAAGTTCTCCAGCAGCACGTCGGCGCGGCGGATCAGCTCGCGCAGCAGCGCCTTGTCGTCCTCGTCCTTGAGGTCGAGGGTGACCGACTCCTTGTTGCGGTTGGTGGACAGGAAGTAGGTGGACTCCCGGTCGCCGGTGTCCGGCTGGACGAACGGCGGCCCCCAACCCCGGGTGTCGTCCCCCGAGCCGGGGCTCTCCACCTTGACGACCCGGGCGCCGAGGTCGCCGAGCATCATCCCGGCGTGCGGCCCGGCCAGGGCGCGGGTGAGGTCGACGACGAGGATTCCGTCGAGTGGTCCGGTCACGGGTACGTCTCCCATCGGGTCGGGTCCCATCGGGTCACAGCCAGCCGGGGACGACGAAGACCAGCCAGGACAACAGCGGTCCGACGGCCACGACGATCGCGGCGTAGGCGAGGATCTGCTTGTAGAAGCGGTCCTTGTCGACGTCCTGTGCGTTGGCGAGCACCAGGGCGCCGTTGGTCGAGAACGGGCTCACGTCGACGATCGTCGACGCCACGGACAGCGCCACCACCACGCCCACGGCACTGATGGCCCCGGACTGCAGGAACGGCACCGCGAGCAGGATGGCGACGCCGATGATCGCCGTCGACGAGGCGAAGGCCGACACCACCCCGCCGATGTAGGCCAGCAGGAGCGCGATGAGCAGCGGCACGCCGAGCCCGATCACCGCGTCGCCGACCAAGTCGATCGTGCCGGCCTCCTGCAGCACGAACACGAAGGTCAGGACGCCGGCGATGAGCAGCACGGTGGACCAGCTGATCTGGCTCACCGCGCCCTTGTGCCGGGCGGCGGCGAACAGCGCGAGCACCGTCGCGACCGTGATGGACACGAAGCCGATGTCGAGGTCGAACACGAGCGCCAGGACGGCGACGGCGGCCAGGCCCACCAGGGTCAGCACCTGGTCGAAGGTGACCCCTTGCGGGCGCTCCGGCTCGGTGACGCCGTCCACTCCGTCGCCCCCGCCGACGGCCGGCCCGGGCGGGGCGCCGTGGCCGCGGACGACGGTGGCATCGGCGTGCTCGGCGGCGGCGGGTGCCGCGGCCCCCACCTTCCGGCCGACCAGCCGGCGGCCGCCCAGCACGACGAAGAGCACCAGGGCGATGGCCAGGTTGAAGAAGAGGCTGCCTAGGAAGACGGCGATCGGGCTGCCCGCCAGGCCCTCGTCGTCGACGATGGTGTTCACCGTGACGCCGTAGACGCTGATCGGGGAGAACCCGCCGCCCTGCGCGCCGTGGATGACCATCATGCCCATGAGCAGCGGGTTGATCCCGTAGCGGGCAGCGAACCCGAGGGCGATCGGCGCGACGATGGCGACCGCGGCGGGGGAGAGGGCGCCGATCGCGGTGAGCAGCGCGGTGACCGCGAACATGATCCAGGGGATCGCGGCGACGTGGCCGCCCACCAGCCGTACCGCGCCCCGGACCAGCAGGTCGACCGTGCCGTTGTTCTGTGCGATCGCGAACAGGTAGGTGACACCGATGAGCGTCACGACCAGCTCGGCGGGGAAACCGGCGAGGATGTCGTCGGTGGTCAGACCGACCGACAGCGTGCCGACGAGGAAGGCGGCCACGAAGGCCAGCGCTCCCATGTTGATGGGCAGGAACGTCGCGATCGCGAAGATCGCGACGAGCGCCAGGATGGTGACGATCTCCGGTGACACGGGGAGCTCCTACGGCGACGGAGGGCTGGACTCCTGGTTCAGTGGATCAGTGGCCTAGCCACTGGCGTGGGGGACACTGTGTCAGGCGCCACGTCGTCAGCATGCCGGGAGGGGGTCCGTGTCCGCGCCCGGTGAGCCCGCCATCACGTCCCCTGGCGGCCCGCAGCCGCTCCGCCGGTCCCCACGCCTGTACGAGCAGGTGGTCCGGCAGCTGATCGCCTGGGCCGACTCCAGCGGCCTCGGCCCGGGGGACCGGCTGCCGTCCGAGCGGGACCTCGCCGTCCGCCTCGGGGTCAGCCGCGCCACCCTGGCCCAGGCGCTCGTCGCCCTGGAGGTCACCGGCGTGGTGTCGGTCCGCCACGGCGACGGGACCGTCCTGCTCGCGGCACCCCGCACCGAGGCGGTGCTGGCGGCCCTGCGCGTCCGCCGTGACGACCTGGGGGACGTCATCGAGGCGCGGCAGGCGCTGGAGGTACGGCTGGCCGCCCTGGCGGCGCGCCGCCGCACCGAGGCCGACCTCGCCGAGATCGACGCCGCCCTGGAGGAGATGGCCGCGGACGTCCGGCGCGGCGGGCGCGGCGTCGGCGGGGACGAGCGCTTCCACGCGGCGGTGACGGCGGCCGGGCACTCCCCGCTGCTCGGCCGACTCATGGCCGAGATCGCCGACCTGGTCCGGGAGAGCCGGATCGAGTCGCTGTCCCAGGAGGGCCGTCCGCCGCGCAGCCTGGCGGGCCACCGCGCCATCGCCGAGGCCATCCGTGCCCGCGACGCACCCGCGGCCGCGGCTGCGATGACCGCGCACCTCGACCTGGTCTCCGACGTCCCGCTACTCGCCGGCGGCGACGCCTGAGGGTCGCCGGGCTCAGGCCAGGTCGAGCCAGCCCCCCGAGGGGGTCACCACCGCCGTGACGCGCTGGTCGTGCGGCTCCACCGGCAGGTCGTCGACCAGTTCGTCGTCGAAGACCGGTGCCACGAGCCGGGCGTCGGGCCGGACGTGCCGCAGCGCACGGTCGTAGTAGCCCCCGCCGCGGCCGAGGCGCACCCCCGTCCGCGCCACCGCCACCGCGGGGACGACGACGACCTCGGCCGTGCCGATCGCGGTCGGCCCCAGCCGCGGCCCGACCGGCTCCAGCAGCCCGAAGCGGCCCGGCGTCAGCCGGCCGGTGTCCACCGCCCAGCCCAGCTCGCGGCCGTCGGGAGGGGCCACCGGCAGCAGCACCCGCGCCCGCAGCTGCGTGAAGGCCGCCGGCAGCCGACCGGCGCCGGGCTCGGTCGGGTCCGGCGCGAACGCGGCGAGCGTGCGGGTGCCGGCCAGCCCGCGCAGGAGGGCGGCGGTGATCGCGGAGTTCGCGGCGGCGCGCTCCTCGGCGGAGCGGGTCTCGCGGCGGGCCAGGAAGCGTGCGCGGAGCGCGACCTTGGCCCCGGTCGGGTCGTCCGGGGGGATCACCGACGCAGGCTAGCCAGCCTGCCGGTGAGCCGCGCGCCTGACCGGTTTCCGCGGGGCACGGTCCCGGCCCGGCCGGACGCGCCGTACCGGCCTGACCAGGCCGGGGGCGCCCGGACCCGGGTCACTAGGCTCTGCGCATGCCGACTGCGAGCGCGCGCCCGACGAGGAAGGCCGTCATCCCTGTCGCGGGGATGGGGACCCGTTTCCTGCCGGCCACCAAGGCGGTGCCCAAGGAGCTGCTGCCGGTGGTCGACCGGCCCGCGCTGCAGTACATCGTGGAGGAGGCCGCCCGCGCCGGTCTGGGCGAGGTGCTCATGGTCACCGGTCGTGGCAAGGGTGCGATCGAGGACTTCTTCGACCGCGTCCCCGAGCTCGAGGCGGCCCTGGAGAAGAAGGGCGACCCCGACCGCCTGGCGGCCGTGCACGCCTCCACCGAGGTCGCCCAGGTGCACTTCGTCCGGCAGGGCGAGGCCCGCGGGCTGGGCCACGCGGTGCTGCAGGCCGCCGCCTTCGTCGGCGACGAGCCGTTCGCCGTCCTGCTCGGCGACGACATCATCGACGCCCGTGACCACCTGCTCGAGCAGATGCTGCAGGTGCAGGCCGAGCACGGCGGCTCGGTGGTGGCGCTGCTCGACGTCGGCCGCGAGAACATCGACAAGTACGGCGCGGTCGCCGTGGAGCCCGGCGGGTCGGACGTCGTCGCCGTCACCGGCCTGGTGGAGAAGCCCCCGGCCGACGAGGCGCCGTCCTCCCTGGCGATCATCGGCCGCTACGTGCTGGCCCCCGAGGTCTTCGACGTCCTCCGCGATACCGCCCCCGGCCGCGGTGGCGAGATCCAGCTGACCGACGCCCTCGCCACCCTGGTCGAGCGCGGCGAACCGGTGCACGGCGTGGTCTTCTCGGGCCGCCGCTACGACACCGGCGACCGGCTGGACTACCTCAAGGCCGTGGTGCAGCTGGCCAGCGAGCGGGACGACCTCGGGCCGGGGTTCCGCGCGTGGCTGGCCGAGTTCGTGGCCGACCTGCCCGCCCCGGGCGCGTCGGAGGCCTGAGCGGAGCCGCTCAGGGGGGAGCATCGACCCCTGTGGTGGGCATGACCGAGGACGGCAGGGACGGCACGCTCCCGGGGCAGCGGGACACCACGGCGCTGGACCTGCGCCGGGGCACCCCGGTGCGGGACGCGCCGCCGCCGGCGCCCGCCGGTGACGCCGCGGTCCCCGGCGCCCCCGTGCACGAGACGACGGCGATCGACCGTGGCCAGGTGCCGCCGCCCCCGGCCGGACCGGCGCCGCCACGGACGGTCGAGCAGCACCTCGACGAGATCCTCTCGGCGGTGCCGCAGC
Source organism: Geodermatophilus sp. DF01-2 (assembly GCF_004571065.1). Lineage (GTDB taxonomy): Bacteria > Actinomycetota > Actinomycetes > Mycobacteriales > Geodermatophilaceae > Geodermatophilus. Next base: position 2,433 of record NZ_SPQN01000022.1, on the reverse strand, counting down.
CGGACCCGATCGAGCTGGCCGTCCTCGACGCGCAGGGCCTGCTCTGCGCGGAGGAGGTGATCAGCCAGCGGGCGCTGCCGGCCTTCGACCAGGCCGCGCTGGACGGCTACGCCGCCCGCGCCATGGACGTCGAGGGCGCCACCCCCGAGGAGCCGGCCCGCCTGTCGGTGGTCGGGGAGACCGGTGCCGGCCCCAGTGGTCCCGCGTCGATCGGGCCGGGGCTGGCGCACAAGGTGGCCGCCGGCGCGATGCTCCCCGCCGGCGCCGACGTCGTCGTCCCGGCGGTGTGGACCGACGGCGGCACGGTGACCGTGGCCGTGCACGCCGGCCCGGTGGCCGGCAGCTACGTGCGCCGTGCCGGGGACGACGTCGCGCCGGGCACCACCGCGGTGCAGGTCGGCACCCCGATCGGGCCGGCCCAGATCAGCCTCCTCGCCGCCGTCGGGCGCGACCGGGTGCAGGTGCGCCCGCGGCCGCGGGTCGCCGTCCTCTCCGCGGGCAGCGAGCTGGTCGAGATCAGCACGCTGCCCGGACCGGGGCAGGTCGTCGACGTGAACAGCTACGCGCTGGCCGCGGCGGCGCGCGACGCCGGGGCCGAGGCCTACCGGTGGGGCATCCTGCCCACCGAGCGACGACGCCTCTCCGAGGTGCTGGAGAGCCAGCTGCTGCGCAGCGACCTGGTGCTCGTCGCCGGCACCCTCGCCTCCGAGGGCGACCTGGTGCAGGAGGTGCTCGCCGAGCTGGGGCCCATGAGGTTCGCCCAGGTGACGATGCACCCCGGCCCCGTGCAGGCCTTCGGCCGGCTCGGCCGGGACACCGTGCCGGTGATCTGCGTCCCCGGCGAGCCGGTCGCGGCACTGGTCGCCTTCGAGGTGTTCGTCCGCCCCGCGATCCGGATGATGCTGGGCAAGCGCCAGCTGTTCCGGCGCACGGTGCAGGCGATCGCCGCCGAGCGGCTGGTCTCGCCGCTGGGCTACCGGCAGTACCTGCACGGCCAGGTCATGCGCCACCCGGACGGCGGCTACGTCGTCGAGCCTCTCGGGGACGGCGGTGGCGACGGTGGGGAGGCGATGCTGGCGCGGATGGCGCGGGCCAACTGCCTGGTCGTCATCGACGAGGACGTCACCGAGGTGGCCGCCGGCGGACTGGTCACCGTCATGCCCCTGCTGCTCGGCGGCTGAGCGGCGCAGTGGTCGATCCGTCCCTGCGGCCCGGCTGGCCCGCACACCTGGCCTGGGGCCCGGTCGAGCTGCACCCTCCGCGCCGCCGCGACGCGGAGGAGTGGAGCCGGGTCCGCCGGGCCAACGAGGCGTGGCTCGCGCCGTGGGAGCCGACCGCGGCGGCACCGTGGGCGGCCCGGCACACACCGGCGGCTTACCGGGCGATGCGGCGGGCGGTGCTGCGCCGGGCCGCCATGGGGACGACGCTGCCGTTCGTCGTCCGGGTCGAGGGCCGGCTCGCCGGGCAGGTGACCATCGACAACGTCGTCCGCGGTGCGCTGCGCTCGGGCAACCTCGGGTACTGGGTCGACCGCTCGGTCGCCGGCCGGGGGCTGGCCTCGCTCGCCGTGGCGCTGGTGTGCGACCACGCGTTCGGCGCTGCCCGGCTGCACCGGCTGCAGGCCGACATCCGCCCCGAGAACGCACCGAGCCGGGGGCTGGTGCACCGGCTCGGGTTCCGTCACGAGGGGCTGCTCCGCCGCTACCTCGACATCGACGGTGACTGGCGCGACCACGACACCTTCGCGCTGCTGGCCGAGGACGCGCCCGGTGGTGTGCTGGCCCGGTGGCAGTCCCGCGTACCACGCTGACGACCTGCCGGTCGCGGGCGCCGGGTCGACACGCCGCCGTCCCGGCACTCCTGTCACACAACACGTCAGTGACACGCCCGCGCGCCTCCCTCGAACGGGGGAGTCCAGGCCGTAACTTCGCCCGGCAGGTGACGCGTGTGACGGGTGGTGTTCTGGATGGGCTCGGGTGTGCTGCTGGCCGCTCTGGTCGTGCTGTGGTTCGTCGTGCTGGTGCCCATGGTGGTGACCCGCGGTGACGCCCAGGCGGCCCGTACCTCGGGGGCCGACTCCGGCCGGACGCTGCAGCGCCGGCGGGCGGTGGACCCCGCGGTCTTCGCCGAGACCGAGCGGGTCTCCGTCGACCGCGCGGCGCTGCTGACCTCCGGTGAGCTGCGGGTGGACGTGCACGCCGTCCGCCGCCGCACGTTGGCCGGCCTGGTGGCGCTCACCCTGCTGGCCCTGGTCGGCGCGCTCCTCTGGAGCCCCTGGCTGTGGATCGTGCAGGGCCTCCTCGACCTCGCCGTGGTCGCCTACCTGGTGGTGCTCCGGGCCGCCGCGCGCCGGGAGCGGATGGCCGCGCGCCGGGCCGCCCGGGCTGCCGCCCGCGCCGCCCGTGCACCGGTCGCCCGTCCCGCCGCGCGCCC
>NZ_SPQN01000191.1 GCF_004571065.1 Geodermatophilus sp. DF01-2 | reverse complement strand
CATCCCTCCGAGCCGCTGCCCGACCTGCCGCCGCGGCCTGCGGGCACGTGGTCACGGTTGTCCCGCCGCAACGACGAGCCGGCGGACGACGCCACGGTGGCCCGGCCGCTGGGCGCCGTCCCCGCGGTCCCCGGCGGGGGGCAGGACGACCGGTCGCACGACGACAGGAGTGCCGACACCGAGGTACACGACCTGGACCTGCACGACTGGGACGACGACCCCGACTCCACCGGCGGCCTGGAGGTGCTCGGCGCCTCCGGCTCGGACGACGTCCGTCGCCGGCGCCGCGGCCGGCGCGCCGAGCAGCACCACGACGACCACGACGACGACGGCCACGGTGGGGGCTCCGACGGCCCGCCGGGCGGCGACGGGCCGCGTTCCGACCGGCCGCGGGGCCGGCGCAGCCCGCTGGCCGTCGTCCTCACCTTCGTGGTCCTGGCCGGCCTGGTCGCCGGCATCGTCCTCGGGGGCAGGGCGCTGATCAACCTGGTCAACCCGCCCAGCGCGGACTACGCGGGCCAGGGCAGCGGCAGCGTCGAGGTGCAGGTCGCCCCGGGTGACACGCTCAGCGACATCGCCCGCACCCTGGTCGCCGAGGACGTCATCGCCTCCGCCGGCCCGTTCGTCGAGGCCGCCGAGAGCGAGCCGGCGGCGACCGGCATCCAGCCCGGCGTCTACGCCATGCGGTCGCAGATGAGCGGGGCGGCCGCCCTCGACCTGCTCCTGGACCCGGCCACCCGGATGGTCTCGCGGGTGACGATCCCCGAGGGCTTCACCGTGCGTGAGGTCGTCGAGCGGCTGGCCGAGGC
>NZ_SPQN01000021.1 GCF_004571065.1 Geodermatophilus sp. DF01-2 | reverse complement strand
GCACATCCGGCGGCAGCAGAAACCCCTGATCGACATCCGCGCGGATGAAGTTCTGCGGCATGCCCCATTCTCCCGCAACTACCGCCCGCACCCGCTCAGGCACGCGGCTTTATGCGACAGGCTCGATCATCCGTCTTCTTCCGGCACAAGGAGAGCCGTGCCACCCCGGAAGCGAGCGCATGGCAGGCTCCAGCGACACATCGCAATCCCTCCGATCGGGCACTTCCGGAGCGGAAGGCGTCAACTACGGGCTGCCTCTTGTTCGCCGGCCGCGGTCGCTTGTGGCGGCCAACTGGCGAGGGGAGAGACCGCTCCCCCGTCACCGCTGGATGATCTCCGGCCGCACCGGCCGCCGGAAGGGCGCTACGCGTCCCTCCGGGATGGGCCTCCGGCCCACCCTTCCCCCAGCCGGCGCCGCCGAAGGTGGGGCGGTTATGGGAAAGCGGCTACCGGGACCCGGACCGCCCGGTCGACCTGGATGTCACCCCGGTCGGCACGCTCGACCGCGACCACCTCGCCGGCCAAGTCCTGACCCGGCTGGCGGCCGGCCGGTCGGCGTGGAACGCCGCCGACATCCGCGGCGAGGTCGAGCAGCTGATCGCCGCCGCCGGAATCGTCGTCGACCCGGCGGTGCGGATCGAGCTGGCCGAGGACCTCACCGCTCGCGCCCTTACGCGCTGCACCTCATTGTTGCCGGGCCAGGAGACGCCCGAGCACGTCCGGGCCTGGACCTCCCGGCAAGTGCTCGACGTCGAAGCCGACCTCACCGCCCGCCTCGCCGACCGCAGCACCGAACCGGATGCCGCAGTGCCACCGTGGCCGCTGGCCACAGCTGCGACGACTGCGCCGTTGGACGCCGGGCAAGCCGCGGCGGTCGCCATGCTCGCCGGAGAGCACCCGCTGGTCGTCGTCGAAGGTGCCGCCGGCTCGGGCAAGACCACCACGCTGTCGGCCACGCGCGATCTGCTGGACGAGCAGGGGCGCAGGCTGGTGGTGGTCACCCCCACCCTCAAGGCCGCCCAGGTTGCGGCTGCCGAGGTCGGCGCTGCCGCCGGCTCGGCGGCGTGGCTGGTCTTCCATCACGGCTGGCGCTGGACCGACGACGGCACCTGGACCCGGCTCATCTCCGGCCAGGCCGACCCGACCACCGGCGCCGTCTACACCGGTCCCGAGGACGCTGCACGGCTGAGCGTCGGGGACCTGCTGGTGGTGGACGAAACGGGGATGCTCGACCAGGACACCGCGCGCGCCCTGCTCACCGTCGCCGACGAGTCAGGCGCACGGGTGGCACTGCTCGGCGACCGTCAACAGCTGGCCGCGGTTGGCCGCGGCGGTGTCCTGGAACTGGCCGTCCGGGCCGCTGACCCGGCCGCGGTGTTGCCCCTGGGCCAGGTGCACCGCTTCATCCGCACCGACTCCACCGGCGCCACCGTGCCCGACGGTCAGTACGCCGAGCTGACCCTGACCATGCGCACCGGCGCCGACCCCGGCGCGGTCTTCGATGCGCTCGCTGCCCGCGGCCAGATCCAGCTGCATCACGATGCGGCGGCGCTGCGCGAAGCACTGGCCGCGATCGCTACCGACGCCCACCGCGACCGGCAGCGGTTGGCTGTGGTGGTGGACACCCGTGAGCAGGCCGGCGAGCTCAACGCCGCCGTCCGCGACCGCTCCGTCGCCGACGGCCGGGTCGACGACACCCACGCGGTCACCACCGGGGCCGGGCAGCGGATCGGCGTTGGCGACCGGATCGCCACCCGCCGCAACGACCGGAACCTGGGTGTCGCCAACCGCGACACCTGGGCCGTCACCGCGGTCGACGCGCAGGGGAACCTCACTGTCACCCCCACCGCCCTCCCCCGGGGTGACGTTCCTCCGGGCGTTGTGACCCCCGCCGGCGCACGGCAGCGAATCCTCCCTGCCGGCTACGTCACCGAGCACGTCGAGCTGGCCTACGCCACCACCGTGCATGGCGCTCAGGGCGACACGGTCCTCGCCGCGCACCTGGTTGTCGGCGAGCGCACCGGCGCGGCCGCGGTCTACGTCGGCATGACCCGCGGCCGTGAGAGCAACAACGCCCACCTCGTCGCCGCCGACCTGACCGAGGCACGCCAGCAGTGGATCACCGCCTTCGGCCGGGACCGTGCAGACCTCGGCCCCGCCCACGCCGCCGAACTCGCCGCCCAGGAGGCGGCCCGCTACGCCCAGCCCCGGCCGCCGGAGGCCGTGCTGGCCGACCTGCACGCCGCGTGGACCGGCGAACAGCGCTGCCTCGACCGCCTCGCTTCCGCCGAGTCGCGCCGCGACCTGTTCCGGCACATCGCGGCGCTCGAGGCCAGCGACGCCGACCGGCTCACCGCCCTGGATGCGGCCAGCCGGACCACGGCCGCCGACGCGGAGCGCGCGAGAGCGCGGGTCGAAACCAGCGCCGCAGTGATCGCCACCGAGACAGGCCGGCGGCAGGAGCAGCTGCTCGCCGCCTGGGATGCCCAGCGCGACGCCGCCCACCGGGCTGCTCAGGTCGTGCTCGCCGGTCCCGGCTGGCTCGGCCGGCGGCGCGCCGCCGTCGCCCGAGCCGAGGCAGAACTCACCGCCTGGGCCGACACCTGGCGAGCCCATGTGCCCGGCATGCCGGACGATCCGACCCGGGTCGCCGTCTTCGCCGCCGCGGCCGACGACCGTCCCCGGCTGCAGGACGCGCTCGCCGACGACGCCCGACGTTGCGCCGAGTCCGCGCATCCCGAGCATCCTCGGCTAGTCGCCGCCGCCCGGACTGCCGAGGCCACCGCCGACCGCGTGCAGACCGAGCTCGTCCACGCACGCCGCCGCGAGGAGGACCGGTCCCTCCGCGCCGAGATGTCCGGAGACCGCGGCGGCCCGACGGCGCGGTTGGCCGACGCCGAGCGCGACGTCGCCGCCGCCGCACGCGAGCTTGCTGCCGCCCGCGCCCGCGTCGCGTCACTGCGTACCGAGCCGGCGCTGCTCGGGCAGCCGGACGACCGGCTCCCCCAGGAGCGAGAGCGCTGGAGTGATGACTACGCGCGCGAAGCCGCGCGGCTCCGCGCCGCCCAGGCACTGGCGCGACCGCCGGCCGGCCGCTGGGGAGACCGCGAGCCCGTTCCCTCCTACGCCGCAGCGCGCGACCGCGACCGTGGAGTACCGCGGTGAATCCACAGATTCGCGGCGGCCCCACAACGGGACCGTCACCTGGTGACAGCGTCCCCGCCAGCGGTGCAGGCCACCCCCCCTGCGCCAGACAGACCCGTATCCGAGGAGAGGATGGTGAGCAGCGGTGGCGTCGATCGCGAGACGGCCTGACGGCACGTACCGGCCGCGATACCGGGACGCGCAGGGCAAGGAGCACGCCCGCCACTTCAAGCGCAAGGTCGACGCCCAGCGATGGCTCGACGAGGTCACCGCGGCCGTGCAGACGGGCACCTACGTCGACCCCAAGCGGGCCAGGACGACCGTGGGCGAGCTGGCCCACGTCTGGCTCGCCGGGAAGATCAACCTCAAGCCCACCAGTCGTGCCCGCTACGCCGACGTCCTCAAGACCCACGTCCTGCCGCGCTGGGGGAACGTCGCGCTGATCCGGGTGACCCACGGCGACGTGCAGGCCTGGCTGTCCGAGCTCTCCGACCGAGGGCTGGCCGGGGCCTCGGTCCGCAAGGCGCAGGGCGTCCTGTCCGGCATCCTCGGACTCGCGGTGCGCGACCGGCGCCTGGCCGTCAACCCCGCGCTCGGCGTCGCCCTGCCCCCGATGCAGGAGAGGCGCCGCCGGTACCTGACCGCCGAGCAGCTCGAGGCACTCGCCGACGCCGCCGGGCCCGGCCGGGTCACCGTGCTGGTGCTCGGCTATTGCGGGCTGCGCTGGTCGGAGCTGGCGGCGCTGCGGGTGCGGCACTTCGACCTGCTGCGCCGGCGGGTGCTCGTCGAGGAGGCTGTCACCGAGGTCGACGGCTCCCGCCTGGTGTGGGGCACCCCCAAGACCCACGGCCGCCGCTCGGTGCCGCTGCCGCGGTTCCTCGTCGACGAACTCGCCCGGACGGTGGTGACCCGCCCTGCCGACGAGCTGGCCTTCCCCTCGCCGCAGGGCGCGGTGCTGCGCAACCGGAACACGCCCGGTCCGCCTGGTTCGACGCCGCGGCCCGGGCCATCGGGGAGCCCGGACTCACGCCGCACGAACTCCGGCACACCGCAGCCTCGCTGGCGATCAAGGCGGGGGCCAACGTCAAGGCGGTGCAGCGGATGCTCGGGCACGCCTCGGCGGCCATGACCCTGGACCGCTACGCCGACCTGTTCGACGACGACCTGGACGACGTGGCCGACCGGCTGGACGCGCTGCGGGTCGCATCTCGCGGACGAGTTGCGGACATTTTGCGGACCGAGACCTCGCCGGAGGGCTCGCCGGAGCCCCCGACGGAGGCGAATCCGCAGGTCAGAAGAGTGGAGACGAGGGGAATCGAACCCCTAACCCCCGCCTTGCAAAGGCGGTGCTCTGCCAATTGAGCTACGTCCCCGGGGTGGGAGGCGGACCTCCCCGGTGGGTCAGCGGGCCGCGGGCGTGCTGACGGCCTGGGGCCCGCGGGTGGCCTCGGCCCACAGGTCGGCCTCGGCCTTGCCGGCCGAACGCTTGCGGACGGCGGCGAGGGCGCCGGCGGCGGCTGCCGCGAAGACCAGCTTCCTGAGCACGCGGGTACCTCCTCGAGGGGAGCCCCCTCCTCGAGGAGAGGGCCGAGGCCGACCCTTGGACGGGGTGGCCGATGGCGCCGGGACACGGGTGGGCCTGGGAGGACTTGAACCTCCGGCCTCATCCTTATCAGGGATGCGCTCTAACCGCCTGAGCTACAGGCCCGTGGACCTCGGACAGCGTACCCGCCCCGTACCCACCGTCCGCAGGGGGGCACGCCATGAGCTCGGCCCGACGTGTGCGGGCCCGGAGGGTCCCGGGACGCGCGCAACGCACCAGGGGAACGGCACCCGGCCGGCGGAACAGGACGCGAGCCGCCCCGCGAGGCGCCTGCGAGGAGCGGGCGCTGGAGGCTCCCCGACCAGTGCGCGAGCAGGGCTCGACGCAACAGGACAACGGCACGTGGCCGCGATGTCGGCCGGTAGGCCGGTGGCCCCGTCCCGGGACCCGCCCTGAGCCTGCGAAGGGTGGGGACGACGGGGTCCTTCTTCAGTCGCGCTCGGAGAGGGTGACCTCGAGGCCGCCGACCAGGTCGGAGCACATGTTGTAGATGAACGCCGCCACGGTGCAGAGCGCGGTCATCAGCACGATGTTGATTGCTCCGATGACCGCGGCGCCGCCGAAAACGATGCCCGGGGTGATGACCTCACCGCGGCCGTCCTCGCCCGCAGCGCTGCCCAGCTGGCCGAACAGGTCGTTGAGGGTCTCGAAGACCCCCAGGCCGGACAGCACGCCGTAGAGCACGCCGACGGCCACCATCCAGATGAAGAACATCGCGATCGACAGGACCAGCGAGATCTTCAGCGCGGAGAAAGTGTCGATGTGCCGCAGCTGCAGGCGCGCCCGACGCGGGCCGCGGGCCGACTTCTGCCCGCTCCCGGAGGCGGCCTTCGCCGCACCGGCGGCCGGCTTGGCGGTGGCGCCCGGCGGGACGGCGGCCGGGGTGACGGGCACCGGGCCGCCGGTGACCGGGGCGGTTCCGTCGGTGGCCGCCGCGGCCTGGGTCCGGGCGGTGTTCGCGCCGGGGATGGACTGGGTCGCCCCCACGGGGACACCCCCGTCGGCCGCCGGCTGCTGGCCGGTTGCTGCGGGCTGCCGGCCGGTCGCCGTCCCCTGCGCCGGGGCGGTCTCCCCGGTCCGGGGCCCGGTGCGCACCGAACCCTGCGTCCGGTCGCTCATGCGAGTCTCCCGTTCCCCAGCGGCCCTCGCCGCTGCCTCGCACCCGAGATGCCCGGCACGCGGCCAGGGGCGCCCGGGCGCCGGTCGGTTCCGTGGTAGCTGGGACGGAGGTGGCGGGACGTCCGCACCCGGGAGCGCGGACGCCTCGCCACCTCCGTCATCGACCACAGCCTAGGCGGCGGGCTCGTCGTTGTCCGTGGTCCGCGCAATTGCCACGATCGACACGTCTTCCGGCAAGTTCATGAGCTTGACACCCATGGTGGCGCGGTCCTTGTTGTGCCGGACACCGTTGACCGGGGTGCGGATGACCCCGCCGCCGGAGGTGATGGCGTACAGCTCGTCGCCGAGCCGCACCGACAACGCGCCGACCAGGTTGCCCTTGCGGGACTTCGGGTCGGCGGTGAGCACGCCCTTGCCGCCGCGCCCCTGCGGCGGGTAGTTCTCGATCCCGGTGCGCTTGGCGAATCCGCGCTCGGTGGCCACGAGGACGTCGACGCCTTCCTCGACCACGATCATCGACAGCAGCGAGTCCCCCTCGCCGAGCGAGATGCCGCGAACTCCCTCGGTCGCCCGGCCCATCGGCCGCAGCGTCGCGTCGTCGGCCTTGAAGCGGATGGACATCGCCTTGCGGGTCACCAGCAGCAGGTCCTGCTCGGGGTCGATGAGCGCCGCACCGACCAGCTCGTCACCCTCCCGCAGGTTGATCGCGATGACGCCGCCGCTGCGCGGGGAGTCGAAGTCGGTCAACCGGGTTTTCTTCACCTGACCGTTGGCCGTGGCCAGGACCAGGTACGGGGCCACCCCGTAGTCCTTGATCTGCATGACCTGGGCGATCTTCTCGTCCGGCTGGAAGGCCAGGATGTTGGCCACGTGCGCGCCGCGGGCGGTGCGGTTGGCCTCGGGCAGCTCGTATGCCTTGGCCCGGTAGACCCGACCCTTGTTGGTGAAGAACAGGATCCAGTCGTGGGTGGAGCCCACGAAGAAGTGGTCGACGATGTCGTCCTGCTTGAGCGTCGCTCCCATGACGCCCTTGCCGCCGCGGCGCTGCGACCGGTAGAGGTCGCTCTTCGTCCGCTTGGCGTATCCGGTGCGGGTGATGGTGACGACGACCTCCTCCTCGGCGATGAGGTCCTCCATGGAGACGTCGCCGTCGTTGGCCACGAATTTCGTGCGCCGCTCGTCGCCGTACTTCTCCACGATCTCGGCCAGCTCGTCGTGGATGATCTGCCGCTGCCGCTCGGGCGAGTCGAGAATCGCCTGCAGGTCGGCGATGCGGGCCTCGAGCTCGGTGAGCTCGTCGAGGATCCGCTGCCGCTCGAGGGCGGCCAGCCGGCGCAGCTGCATGTCCAGGATCGCCGTCGCCTGGATCTCGTCGATCTCCAGCAGCTCCATCAGGCCGCTGCGTGCCGCGTCCGCGGATGCGCTGGACCGGATGAGGGCGATGACCGCGTCGAGCTGGTCGAGGGCCTTGGCCAGGCCGCGCAGGATGTGCGCGCGCTCCTCGGCCTTGCGCAGCCGGTAGCGGGTCCGCCGCTGGATGACCTCGATCTGGTGCAGCACGAAGTAGCGGATGAGCTCGTCGAGGCGCAGCGTCCGCGGGACGCCGTCGACGATCGAGAGCATGTTGCAGCCGAACGTCGTCTGCAGCTGGGTGTGCTTGTAGAGGTTGTTCAGCACGACCTTGGCGACGGCGTCCCGGCGCAGCGTGATGACCAGCCGGCGGCCGACGCGGTCGCTGGACTCGTCGGCGATCTCGCTGATGCCCTGCAGCCGGCCGTCGCGGACCGCCTCGGCGATCGCCTCGGCCAGGTTGTCCGGGTTGACCTGGTAGGGCAGCTCGGTGACGACCAGCTGCACCCGGCCCTTGGCGTCCTCCTCCACGGTGACGACCGCACGCATGCGGACCGAGCCGCGGCCGGTGCGGTAGGCATCCTCGATGCCCTCCCGGCCGACGATCAGGCCGTGGGTCGGGAAGTCGGGGCCCGGGATGCGCTGCATGCAGGCGGTGAGCGCCTCCTCCGGCTCGGCGTCGGGGTGCTCGAGCATCCAGAAGACCGCCGACGCGACCTCGCGGAGGTTGTGCGGTGGCATGTTGGTGGCCATGCCGACGGCGATGCCGGCCGAGCCGTTGATCAGCAGGTTGGGAATGCGCCCCGGCAGGACCAGCGGCTCCTGGTTCTTGCCGTCGTAGTTCGGCTGGAAGTCGACGGTCTCCTCGTCGATGTTGGCCAGCATCTCCATGGCCAGCGGCGTCAGCCGTGCCTCCGTGTAGCGCATCGCTGCCGCCGGGTCATTGCCTGGGGAGCCGAAGTTGCCCTGGCCGTCGATCAGCGGGTAGCGCATCGCCCACGGCTGGGCCAGTCGCACGAGGGCGTCGTAGATCGCCGAGTCACCGTGCGGGTGGTAGTTACCCATGACCTCGCCGACGACGCGGGCGCACTTGACGTAGCTGCGGTCGGGGCGGAAGCCCTGGTCGTACATGGCGTACAGCACGCGGCGGTGCACCGGCTTGAGGCCGTCGCGAACCTCGGGTAGCGCGCGGCCGACGATGACCGACATCGCGTAGTCGATGTAGCTGCGCTGCATCTCCTGCTGGAGGTCGACCGGCTCGATGCGGTCGCGGGCAGGGGTCTCGGTCACGGTTCAGATCTCCACGGTTCGGTGCACGGGATGTGGACGAAGTCGCTGGTCAGGCCCCCTGTAGGGGTCGTCCCCGTCCCGGGTCCCGCTGGCCCCCTGCAGGGTCCCACGGCGAGCTCGCGAGCCGTGGGGGGCAGGGGGTCCTTCAACGAAGGGCGGGGAGGACGGGGTCCTTCTACGAGCGGTGGGGGGCAGGGGGTCCTTCAGACGTCGAGGCTCTTACACATCCAAGAACCGGACGTCCTTGGCGTTGCGGGTGATGAAGCTGCGGCGAGCGTCGACGTCCTCGCCCATGAGCACGCTGAACAGCTCGTCGGCGGTCGCGGCGTCCTCGAGGGTGACCTGCAGCAGGATTCGGGTCTCCGGGTTCATCGTGGTCTCCCACAGCTCGGTCGCGTTCATCTCGCCGAGCCCCTTGAACCGCTGGATGCCGTCGTCCTTGGGGATCTTGCGGCCGGCCTCGGCTCCGGCCTTGAGCAGCGCGTCGCGCTCGCGGTCGGAGTAGGCGTACTCGTCGCCGACCTTGCCACCCCACTTGATCTTGTACAGCGGAGGCTGGGCCAGGTAGACGTGCCCGGCCTCGACCAGCGGCCGCATGAAGCGGAACAGCAGCGTCAGCAGCAGGGTGCGGATGTGCTGGCCGTCGACGTCGGCGTCGGCCATCAGCACGATCTTGTGGTACCGCAGCTTCGACAGGTCGAACTCGTCGTGGATGCCGGTGCCGAACGCCGTGATCATCGACTGGACCTCGGTGTTCTTGAGCACCCGGTCGATACGCGCCTTCTCGACGTTGATGATCTTCCCGCGGATCGGCAGGATCGCCTGGAACATCGAGTCGCGGCCGGACTTCGCCGAGCCGCCGGCCGAGTCGCCCTCGACGATGTAGACCTCGGAGTTGCGGGGGTCGGTCGAGCGGCAGTCGGCCAGCTTGCCGGGCAGACCGGTCGAGTTCAGCGGGTTCTTGCGGGCCAGCTGCCGGGCCTGCTGGGCGGCGCGGCGGGCGCGCGCGGCCGAGCTGGCCTTGGTGATGATCTGCTTGGCCTCGGTCGGGTTGGCCTCGAACCAGTGCCCGATCTGCTCGTTGCAGACCCGCTGCACGAAGCCCTTGACCTCGGTGTTGCCCAGCTTGGTCTTGGTCTGGCCCTCGAACTGCGGGTCGCCGATCTTCACCGAGATGATCGCGGCCAGGCCCTCGCGGATGTCCTCGCCGGTGAGCTTCTCGTCCTTGCTCTTGAAGAGCTTCTTCTCCTCCGCGTAGCGGTTGACGATCGACGTCAGCGCCGCGCGGAAGCCTTCCTCGTGGGTGCCGCCCTCGTGGGTGTTGATGATGTTGGCGAAGGTGTGCACCGACTCCGAGTAGGCCTCCGACCACTGCATCGCGATGTCCACCGACATCGCCGTGTCGTTCTTGCCGGTGCCGTCGGCGGAGAACCCGATGACCGAGCGGTGGATCGCGGACTTGGTGCGGTTCAGGTGGGCGACGTAGTCCTTGAGGCCGCCCTCGTAGAAGTAGGTGACCTCGGTCGGCTCGAACGCCGGCTGCTCGGCCTGCGGGGCCGGGGCCTCCTCGGCGATCGACACCTCCTCGGCCATCCCGGTCTCGGCCTTGCCGTGCCCGGGACGCTCGTCGCGGAGCACGATCTTCAGGCCGGCGTTGAGGAACGCCATCTCCTGCAGCCGGCGGCTGATCGTGTCGAACGAGTAGGACGTCGTCTCGAAGATGCCCGGGTCGGCCCAGAAGGTGATCTGGGTGCCGCGCTTCGTCGTCGGGCCGATCTTCTCCAGCGGGCCGGGCTTGGCATCGGCGTAGTGCTGGTGCCACTCGGTGCCGTCGCGCCAGATGCGCACGTCGAGCTCGGTGGACAGCGCGTTGACGACGGTGACGCCGACGCCGTGCAGGCCGCCCGAGACGCCGTAGCTCTTGCCGTCGAACTTGCCGCCCGCGTGCAGGATGGTCATGACGACCTCGACGGTCGGCCGCTTCTCCACCGGGTGCATGTCGACGGGGATGCCGCGGCCGTTGTCCTCCACCCGGACACCGCCGTCGGGGAGCAGGGTGACCCGGACGGTGTCGCAGTAGCCGGCCAGCGACTCGTCGACGGCGTTGTCGACGACCTCCCACACCATGTGGTGCAGGCCCCGCTCACCGGTGGAGCCGATGTACATGCCGGGCCGCTTGCGGACGGCCTCGAGACCCTCGAGGACGGTGATGGAGCTGCCGGAGTAGGCGTCAGCCTGGGCGTCGGTCTTCGGTCGAGCGACCACGTGGGGCCCTTCTGTCGCGCACCCGGCGGCTGGCGCCCCGACGCGGACAGGGGCGCAGAGCGGCCCATGCTCCAGGGGCGCAGAACGACGCTGGGCCGGATGCTGGCGGTTTCTGCTCTCCACGATACCGGGTGGTACGACAGGAATGCCGCCGTCCCGGCCCTCACGTCGTGTCTGCGCCACTCGCAGCGCGCCTGCCACCACCGGTGTCGGCCCCCGGGCCGACACGCCGTCCCGGAGGCGCTGGGCCGGACGTCCGTCGATCGCCCCGCCGGTCGCACGAGCCGACTCCGGCCGGGTCGTGCGAGTGCGCCGGGTGACGAGGAGCGTCCCCGCCCGCGCCGTCCGCCCGCGACCCCGGCGGGCACGGCGTCCACGCCGGACACTCGCGACATGGCAGAGACCCCCGGCGTCCGTCCTCCCGCCCACCCGACCCCGGCGACCTGCCTCGTCACCGGGGCCACCGGCTACATCGGCGGGCGGCTGGTGCCCGAGCTGCTCGCCGCCGGCCACCGGGTGCGGGTGATGACCCGCTCCCCCGAGCGGCTGCGCGACCACCCGTGGGCCGGGCAGGTCGAGGTCGTCCGGGCCGACGCCGGCGACCCCGAGGCGGTCGCGGCGGCCTGCGCCGGCGCGGACGTCGTCTACTACCTGGTCCACGCGCTGGGCAGCGGCCCGGAGTTCGAGGAGACCGACCGGCGGACGGCGCGGGTGATGGCGCGGGCCGCCCGGGACGCCGGCGTGGGCCGGCTGGTCTACCTGGGCGGGCTGGAGCCGGAGGGCGAGGACCTCTCGCCGCACCTGCGCTCCCGCGCGGAGGTCGCCGGGATCCTGCTCGGCTCCGGCGTCCCGACCGTCGTCCTGCGGGCCGCGGTGGTGCTGGGCTCGGGGTCGGCGTCCTTCGAGATGCTGCGGTACCTGACCGAGCGGCTGCCGGTCATGGTCACACCGCGCTGGGTGCACAGCCGGATCCAGCCGATCGCCATCCGCGACGTCCTGCGTTACCTCGTCGGCTGCGTGACGCTCCCGCCCGAGGTGCACCGCTGCTTCGACATCGGCGGCTCCGACGTCATGACCTACCTGGACATGACGCAGCGCTTCGCCGCGGTGGCCGGGCTGCCCCGGCGGCGGATCCTGCCGGTGCCGGTGCTCAGTCCCGAGCTGTCCAGCCACTGGGTCGGCCTCGTCACCCCCGTCCCTGCTTCCATCGCTCGTCCACTGGTGGAGTCCCTGCGCAATACCGTCGTCTGCGCCGAGCACGACATCGCGGAGTTCGTCCCAGACCCGCCGGAGGGGCTGCTCGGCTTCGACGAGGCGGTGCGACTGGCCATCCAGCGGGTCAAGGACGCCGCGGTGGCCACCCGCTGGTCCTCGGCGTCCGTGCCCGGGGCGCCGTCGGACCCGCTGCCCACCGATCCCGACTGGGCCGGCGGCACCCTCCACCTCGACGAACGCATCCGGGAGACCGACGCGGCGCCGGACGAGCTGTGGCGGGTCGTCGAGGGCATCGGCGGGGAGACCGGCTGGTACTCGTTCCCCCTCGCCTGGGAGGTGCGCGGCTGGCTCGACCGGGCGGTCGGCGGGGTGGGGCTGCGGCGGGGACGGCGGTCGCCCTCGGACCTCTACGTCGGCGACGCCCTCGACTTCTGGCGCGTGGAGGAGCTGGAGGAGGGCCGGCTGCTGCGGCTGCGCGCGGAGATGCGGCTGCCCGGGCTGGCCTGGCTGGAGTTCCACGTGGAACAGGAGAGTGGGCGCACCCGGCTGCGGCAGAAGGCGACCTTCAAGCCGAACGGCCTCTTCGGCGACCTCTACTGGTGGGCGCTCGTGCCTTTCCACGGCGTCGTCTTCGGCGGCATGGTCCGCAACATCTGTCGCGCCGCCGAGCAGGGGACCGCGGCCGCGGTCGGGGAGCGCCGGGCGCGCGCGGCGTGACGCCCTCCTCGTTCCTCGATGATCAGGTGAGCTGACCGTTCACGCTCCAGGCTCACGACCAGAAGTGAGCCAGGAGCCGGTCGGATCAGCTCACCTGATCACCGGGGCGGCCACCGCTATACCAACAGTTGAGCGGCGGCGAGCTCGCGGTAGAGGGGGCTGGTGTCGACCAGCTCGTGGTGGGTGCCGCGGGCGACCGCGCGGCCGGCGTCGAGCACCACGATCTCGTCGCTGCCGAGCACGGTGGAGAGCCGGTGCGCGACCACCAGCAGCGCACGGTCGGCGCCTGCGGCGGCCAGGGTGTCGCGGAGCAGGGCCTCGTTGCGCGCGTCAAGGCTGGCGGTCGGCTCGTCGAGCAGCAGCAGCGCCGGGCGGGCCAGCAGCGACCGGGCGATAGCCAGCCGCTGGCGCTCCCCGCCGGAGAGCAGCACGCCGTCGTCCCCCACCGGGACGTCCAGCCCGCGCGGCGAGCGCTGCACCATCTCGGTGAGCCCGACGTCGGCCAGCACCGCCCACAGCTCCGGATCGCTCGCCCGCGGCGCGGCCAGGAGCAGGTTGTCGCGCACCGAGCCCGCGAGCACCGGCGCCTCCTGCTCGACGTAGCCCAGTCGGGCGCGCAGGCCGGCCCGCGGCAGGTCGCGGACGTCGGTGCCCGCCCACCGGACCGATCCTCCGGTGAGCGGGTAGAACCCCTCGACCAGCGCGAGCACCGTCGACTTGCCCGCCCCCGAGGGCCCGACCAGGGCCACCCGGCTTCCGGCCGGCACGGTGAGGGAGACCCCGTGCAGCACCTCTGTGCCGTCGGGGTAGGCGAAGGTCACGTCCTCGAGCTCGAGCAGCGGGACGCCGGGGGACGGCGACGACGCGGGGACGGCGACCGGGGAGGGCGGGACGGCGACCGAGCCCCGCTCCGGCCGCGCGTCGTCCTCCGGCTCGAGTGCGAGCATCTCCTGGATGCGGGCCAGCGCGCCGAGTCCGCTCTGCAGCTGCGTCCACGCCGCGATCGCCTGGCCCAGCGGCATGACCAGCAGGAACAGGTACAGGATGAACGCGACCAGGTCGGCGACGGCGATGGAGCCGGTCGCCACCCGGTAGCCGCCGAGGCCGAGGACGGCGAGGAAGGCCCCCTGGACGGCGATCGAACCGGCCGGGCTGACCAGCGCCTCGAGCCGCGCCACCCGCACCCCGGCCGCGTACGCCCGGCCGGCGCTGGCCGCGACGACGTCCACCTCCCGAGCGGTCGCTCCGCTGGCCCGGATGGTGCGCACCGCCGACAGCGCCCGCTCCACCGCGGCGCTCATCGCGCCGACCTCCTCCTGGGCCTGCTGGGACAGTCGACGCACGCCGCGGCTCACCGACAGGACGACGGTCAACCCGACGCCGACCGACAGCACGGTGACCAGCAGCAGCCAGCCGTCCACCAGCGCCATCGCCACCACGGCGCCGACGGCGACCACGGCCGAGCCGGCGACCTCGACCACCCCGGAGGTCACCGTCGCGCGCAGCAGGGTGGTGTCCGCGCCGACCCGCGACATCAGGTCCCCGGTGCGCCGCCGGTCGTACTCGGCGACCGGCAGCCGCAGCAGGCGGTCGGCCAGCGTCCGGCGGGTGGAGAGCACGACCCCCTCGGCTGTGCGCTGCAGCAGGTACTGCTGCAGCGCACCCAGCACGGACGCCGCCACGAGGACGGCGACGAGGACCAGGACCGCGGGCAGCAGTTCCCGGCCCGCGCCGACCGCCTCGATGACCCGGGCGACCAGCGCCGGCTGGGCGAGGGCCCCGGCCGCCGCGACCAGCGAGAGGACGGCGGCCACGGCCAGTGCGCGCCGGTGCGGTCGCAGCAGGGGCAACAGCTCCCGCACCGTCGCCGTGGGGGCCGCGGTCGCCGACGCCTCGCCGGCGGGCGTGCTCACCGGACGGCGCTCAGAGGGCGGGGGAGAGCGCGCCGACGATCGCGGTGAGCATCCGGGCGTGGTGCTCGATGAGCTCGGGCCGGTGCCCGTCGGGACGGATCGCGGCCACATGACCGGCCGCCGTCCAGAACTCGTCGCCGTCGTCGGTGCCCAGCAGCAGGCCACGGACCGTGGCGTCCCCGACCAGTGCACGGACGGCCGGGCCGTCCTCGGCGGCGAGCAGCACCCACCGGCCGTCGAAGCCGGGGTCACCGCTGGGCACCTGCACCAGCCCGCCGGTGCGGTGCTTCCAGAACCGGGCCGGTGACAGGCGCAGCGGCGGGAGGTTGCCGAGCACCGGGGCGGCGGTGACCGCGTACTCCGGCACGACGTAGCGCCCGGAAGCGAAGAGGACGTCGAAGGCGACCAGGTCCAGCGTTCCGTAGCGACCGCGCATCACGCCGGCCGGGCGGTGGTCCTTGGTCGCGCGGACCGGGGCGGTGCGCACCAGCTCGGCGAGGACGGCGTCCTCCGGGGCGGTGCCGTCGGACACGGCCCACCCCTGCTGGACCGCCCAGCCCTGCGCGCCGACGGCGTCGCCGCGGTAGGCGAAGACCCGCTCGAGCTCGCTGGGCCTGCGCGGGCGCCGGCCGCCGAAGAGGCCGCCGCGGACCGGCGGCCCACCGGCGGTCTGCGGCCCGGCCGGCGGGTACTGCGCGGCCGGGCCCTGGACCGGCGGGTACTGCGGTGCGGGGTACTGGGCGGCCGGGCCCTGGACCGGCCGGTCGGGGGAGGCCGGGGGCAGATCCCAACCCGGCGGCTGCCAGGCGGTACTCCCGCCGCCCTCGTCCGGGCGGTCCGCGGGGGGCTGGTCGGCGGGGGTCTGCGCGTCACGAGCCGGCTCGCCGTGCGGTCGCTCGGCGCCGCCGTCCCCGCCGAGGTGGCCGGGCTCCCGCCAGCCGCTGCCCTCGTCGGGGCGCTGCTCGAAACCGTCAGGGTCGCGCGGGCTGCTCATCGCTGCATCGTCCTCCCGGAGCTCCCGGTGCCGGGTGCGCTCCTATCCGTACGTGTCCCGCGGTCCACGCCCGCGGACCGAGCGGGGGCCCTTCTTCCAGCTCGGGGCCGTCGGACCGACAACGCGCAGCCGGGTCACGACGTCCCCGCCCACCGAGGCGCGCAGCTTCCCGAGGATCGTCGGCGCCAGCAGCCGCAGCTGGGTGGCCCAGGCGGTGGACTCCGCGACGACCAGCAGCTCACCCTCGGTGAGGGTCTGCGGCGTGCAGTGCGCGGCGATCTCCGGGCCCACCAGCGCCGACCAGCGACCGAAGACGGCGCCGACCTTGGTGTGCCCGGTCCAGTCCTGGGTCTGCACCAGCGAGTCGACCAGCCGGCCCAACGGCTGGGGGTCGTCGTCGCCGGGCCGGGGGCCGGTCCAGGTCCGCCGCGGGCCGGCGATCCGCCGCCGGGTCGGCCGGGGCCGGGACGCCGACGCCGCGCGGGCGGCCTCCAGCGCCGCCCGGGCGATGTCGCTGGGTCGGGCGGGTCGTTCCTCGCTCATGGCACCTCCTCCCGCACTCCGCCGTCCACGGCATCCTCCTCGGCGGCCCGGCGCTCGAGCGGCACCGCCTGACCGCCGGCGACCTGCACCACCGTGCGGCGCAGCTCCGCCGGGACGTCGTCGAGCACCGCCGCGGTGACCAGCGCCTGCTCGGCGGAGCGGGCCACCGTCGCCAGCGCCGCGCGGCGGTCGGCGTCCAGGGTGGCGAAGACGTCGTCCAGCACCAGGATCGGCTCCTCCCCGTCGGCCCGCAGCAGCGCGAAACAGCCCAGCTTGAGCGCCAGGGCCAGCGACCAGGACTCGCCGTGGCTGGCGAACCCCTTGGCCGGCATCGACCCAAGCGAGATCACCAGGTCGTCGCGGTGCGGGCCGACCAGCGTCATCCCGCGGTCCACCTCCTCGCTCCGGCGCTCGGTCACGCGCTCGCCCAGCGCGGCGGAGAGCTCGGCGGCCGAGGGCAGCGCCATCCCCTCGGCGATCGGCGTCCCGTCCCCGGCCAGGGGCACGGTGCTGGCGTAGCCCAGCGCCGCTCCCGCGGCGTCCGTGCCGGCGACGCCGGCGTAGGCCCGGGCCGCGTGCGGGGCCAGGTCGGCCACCAGCCGCAGCCGCGCGGCCAGCAGCTGCCCGCCGAGGTGGACCAGGTGCCCGTCCCAGACGTCCAGCGTGGCCAGCGCGTCGCCGCGGGCCAGGCGAGCGGTCTTGAGCAGGGCATTGCGCTGCTTGAGCACCCGGTCGTAGTCGCTGCGCACCCCGGCCAGCCGCGGCGTCCGGCTGACCAGCAGGTCGTCGAGGAAGCGCCGCCGCTCGGCCGGGTCGCCGCGGACCAGCGCCAGGTCCTCCGGCGCGAACAGCACCGACTTGACCAGCCCGAGCAGCTCGCGGGGCCGGGACAGCGGCGCCCGGTTGACCCGCACCCGGTTGGCGCGGCCCGGGTTGATCTCGATCTCGACGAGCAGCTCCCGGTCCTCGCGGCGCAGCGCCGCGCGCACCACCGCCTGGCTCGCGTCCTGCCGGACCAGCGGGGCGTCACCGGCCACCCGGTGGCTGCCCAGGGTGGCGAGGTAGCCGACCGCCTCGACCAGGTTGGTCTTGCCCTCGCCGTTGCGGCCGACGAAGACCGTCGGCCCCGGGCGCAGGGCCAGGTCCACCCGGTCCCAGTTGCGGAACGAGCCGAGCTGCAGGTGGCGCAGGTACACCTCAGCATCCCCGCGATGTGCTGGAACGGCCCCCCTGCCGGGCCCCGCCGTGGCCCCGTCCCGGGTCCCGCCCTGAGCTTGCGAAGGGCGGGGAGGACGGGGTCCTTTCTTGGTGGGGAGCAAGGGGGTCCTCGTTCATGCGGGGCGCTCGACCTCCTGGTCGCGGACGGCCTGCACCGCGTGGCCGCCGAACTGGTTCCGCAGCGCGGCGACGGCCTTCATCGTCGGCGAGTCCTCCTGCCGCGAGGAGAAGCGGGCGAACAGCGAGGCGGCGATCGCCGGCATCGGGACGGCGTGCTCGATCGCCATCTCCACCGTCCACCGGCCCTCGCCGGAGTCCTCCGCGTACCCGCTGATCTTCTCCAGCGCCGGATCCTCCTCCAGGGCGCGGACCAGCAGGTCGAGCAGCCAGGAACGGATGACCGTGCCCTGGGTCCAGGACTTGATCACGCCGGGGACGTCCTCGATCAGGTCGACGGCGGCCAGCAGCTCGTAGCCCTCGCCGTAGGCCTGCATGAGCGCGTACTCGATGCCGTTGTGGACCATCTTGCTGAAGTGCCCGGCGCCCACCGGCCCGGCGTGCACGAAGCCCGCACCCGGCAGTTCCTGGCCGGACTCGTCCACCGGCGCCGGCGGCTTGAGCGCGTCGAACACCGGCTGCACCTTGGCGACGTCCTCCTTGGAGCCGCCGACCATCAGCGCGTAGCCGTTCTCCAGGCCCCAGACCCCGCCCGAGACGCCTGCGTCGACGTAGCCGATGCCCTTCTCGGCGAGGGCTGCGGCGTGCACCTGGTCGTCGGTGAACCTCGAGTTGCCACCGTCGACGACCACGTCGCCCTCGTCGAGCAGGTCCCGCAGCTCACGGACGGTGTCACGGGTCGGCTCACCTGCGGGGACCATCACCCAGACCACCCGGGGCGCGGTGAGCGCCTCGACCAGCGCCGGCAGGGTGTCGACGTCCCGCTTCCCCGGGGAGCGGTCGTAGCCGACGACCTCGTGGCCGGCGCGGCGCAGCCGCTCGGCCATGTTGCCGCCCATCTTGCCCAGCCCGATCAGTCCCAGCTGCACGACGCAGTCCTCTCCTCGCAGTAGAAGGACCCTCCTGCCCCCCACCGCTCGCGGCGGGACCCTGCAGCAGGGCCAGTCCCGGCACCCCATCGTGCTCGGTCCGGCCGGTCGCCGCCGCCCGGGCCCGCGACCGGCAGCCCTCCTGCAGTGGAAGGACCCCGTCCACCTCACCGTTCGCAGGCTCACGGCGAGCCTCTGGACGGGCCGGACCGGG
This sequence comes from Geodermatophilus sp. DF01-2, assembly GCF_004571065.1. GTDB lineage: Bacteria > Actinomycetota > Actinomycetes > Mycobacteriales > Geodermatophilaceae > Geodermatophilus. The sequence continues at coordinate 31,195 of NZ_SPQN01000021.1, read as the reverse complement.
ACGGGGCCACGGCGGACCTCGGTGGAGCAGGAGGGTCCTTCCTCGGCCCGGCAGCCGCACGGTGCGGGACCGGTGCTGCACCCGGGTGAGGCGCGTGCGGACCCTCAGCCCGGCAGGCGCACCGGCATGATCAGGTACCGGTAGCTGCCGGGCCGCTCGGCCGGACGGGACGTCGCCTCGCCGTCGTCGGCCGCCGGCTCGGGCACCCCCGAGAGGACGGCGGGCTTGAGCGGGCTGGTGAAGTCCATCCGCGCCCGCGGGGTGTGCACCGCCGCGAGCCCGTCGAGCAGGAACGCCGGGTTGAAGCCGATGGTCAGCGGCTCGCCCTCGAACTCGACGTCGCAGCGCTCCTCGGCCTGCCCCTCGTCGTCGGTGCCACCGGCGCGCAGCGTGACCTGGCCGGGGGTGAACTCGCAGCGCAGCGGCGTGCCCCGCTCGGCGACCAGGGCGACGCGCTTGGCCGCGTCGGTGAACAGCCCGACCGGCAGCGTGGCGTTGCTGTGCGACTCGTTGGGCATGATCGCCCGGTACTTGACGAATTCGGCGTCCAGCAGCCGGGTGGTGGTCTGCCGGTCCTTGCCGGAGAGGCCCAGGATGCCCTCCCCGGAACCGCCGGAGGAGAGCGAGATCGTGATCTCCGGCCCGCTGGTCAGCGTCCTCGCCGCGTCGGCCAGCGTGCGGGCGGGCACCAGTACCGCCGCCGTGAGCCCGGGGGTGTCCGGCCGCCAGGCGAACTCGCGGACCGCGAGCCGGTACCGGTCGGTCGCGGCAAGAGTCACCAGGTCGTCGTCGATCTCCAGGCGGACGCCGGTGAGCATCGGGAGCGTGTCGTCGCGCCCGGCGGCGACGGCCACCTGACCGACCGCCTCGGCGAAGACGTCGCTGTCGACGACGCCGGCCGACGACGGCATGGCCGGCAGGGACGGGTAGTCCTCGACCGGCAGCGTCGGCAGGCTGAACCGGGCGTTGCCGCAGGCGATCGACAGCCGCGGCCCCTCAGCGGTGATGTCGACGGGGTGCGGCGGCAGCGCCCGGGTGATCTCGGCGAGCAGCCGGCCCGGCACCAGTGCGCGGCCGCTCTCGGACGCCTGCACGTCCACCTCGGCGCGGGCGGAGACCTCGTAGTCGAAGCCGGACACCGAGAGCTGGCTGCCGTCGACCTCGAGCAGGATTCCGGCCAGGACCGGCACCGACGGCCGGGGCGGCAGGCTGCGCGCCGTCCAGGCGACGGCATCGGCGAGCACCTCACGTGCCACCCGGAACTTCATGACCTGATCCACCCCAGCTCTGTGTGCTCCTCCTACTGCGCTGCTCATCGTGCCTCCTGCCGGAGACATGGGGGTAACCGTGCTCCTCGATCAGGTCACTCCCGGCGCAGCTTCCCCACCCAGAGTGTGGTTCGAGAAAGCCCCGATCTCTCTCCCTCATCCTCGTCATCACTGGTGTGGAACCTGGGGATCGAGGCCGTCCGCCCAGGTCGGGCCCCGAGTCGACGTGTTGGCCGACTGTGGGTGGGCAGCGGCTCTCCTGTGTCGACACGTGGACATCTCGACGGTTGCGCACACCCGTCGCCGTCTCTCCACGCGCTGTCCCCCGGTTGCCCCGACCCCGTCCCCAGCCCGTACCCAGGCCTGTGGCCGGTCCGGTGGCCAGCGATTCCGCCGGGCCGGGCAGGAGGGGGCGTCCGTGCAGGTGAGCGGCGTGCGGGGGCAGAGCACACGGCTGTGCCGATCGGGCGCCGTCCCGGTCGGTCGTGACCCGGCGTGAGGGGGCGGCGTGGAATCTCCCCAGGGTGTGCACATCCCTGGGGACAACTTCTCGACGAGTCGACCGAGGTCACCGGTCCCGGTGGCCTCCTGGGGGCTCGATGCGCGGGGACGACGGCCGCCGGCCGACCCACAGGTCTGTGGACAGTGAGCCCTGCGAAGCCTCCGCGACGAGGGACGGGGAGGGCTCAGCCCAGCACGGGAACGGCCCTGGAGGCGGTGCGGTCCGGAGGACCGCGACGTCATTGCCGAGCGCGGCTCTTGATGCGGGCGGTGAGCTCGGTGACCTGGGTGTAGGTGGCCCGCCGCTCGCTCATCAGGTTGGTGATCTTCTTGACCGCGTGCATGACGGTGGTGTGGTCCTTGCCGCCGAAGGAGGCGCCGATCCGCGGCAGCGACAGCTCGGTCAGCTCGCGGCACAGGTACATCGCGATCTGCCGGGCGTTGACCAGCGTGCGGCTGCGGTTGGCGCCCTGCAGCTCCTCCATCGTCACGGAGAAGTACTCCGCGGTGGCGGCCATGATGATCGCCGCCGTGATCTGCGGGCCCTGCTCGTCGCTGATCAGGTCCTTGAGCACCAGCTCGGCCAGCGACAGGTCCACCTGCTGCTTGTTCAACGACGCGAACGCCGTCACCCGGATGAGCGCGCCCTCCAGCTCGCGGATGTTGGTCTGCACCTTGCTGGCGATGAACTCCAGCACCGCGTCGGGCACCTGCAGCCGCTCGCCGTAGGCCTTCTTCCGCAGGATCGCGATCCGCGTCTCCAGGTCCGGCGCCTGGACGTCGGTGATCAGGCCCCACTCGAAGCGGGTGCGCAGCCGGTCCTCCAGGGTCGTCAGCTTCTTCGGCGCCCGGTCGGAGGTGATGACGATCTGCTTGCTGGCGTTGTGCAGCGTGTTGAACGTGTGGAAGAACTCCTCCTGCGTCCGCTCGGCGCGCTCCAGGAACTGGATGTCGTCGATGAGCAGGAAGTCGATGTCGCGGTAGCGGCGGCGGAAGTCCTCGGCCCGGCCGGAGTGCACCAGGTTGATGAACTCGTTGGTGAACTCCTCGGTGCTCACGTAGCGCACCCGGACGTTGGGGAACATCCGCGCCGCGTAGTGGCCGATGGCGTGCAGCAGGTGGGTCTTGCCCAGCCCGGAGTCACCGTAGATGAACAGCGGGTTGTAGGCACGGGCCGGCGCCTCGGCCACGGCGACGGCCGCGGCGTGGGCGAACCGGTTGCTGTTGCCGATGACGAAACTGTCGAAGACGTACTTGGGGTTCAACCCCGGGTCCTGCGCTCCGGCCGGCGCCCGCCGGTCGCCGAACAGTGGGACGGCGTCCCCGCCGCGGCCGGACCCGCCGCGGCCCTCGCCCCGCCGTCCGCGGGCGGGCGCGGCTTCGTCGACGGCGCCGGTGCCCAGGTCGAAGGGCAGCACTGCGACGCCGTCCTCGTCCAGGTCCGTGCCACCCCAGTCACGCTCGGCGGCCCGGGTGCCGCGACCCGCCGGCCGCCGGGCCGGCGGGCTCCAGTCGGTGGGGGCCCAGTCCTCGGCGTCCCGCTCGGGAGCGCGGGCGTCGGGCCCGGCGGCGCCGTCGTCCTCCCAGGCGGGCCGCACGTCGGCGCGGACGCCGAACGCGCTGCGGCCGTCGTCGGTCCGGTCGCGGGTCTCCCGGTCCTCCTCGGCGCGCTGCGCCTCGACCGCCGACCACGGCCGCCGGGTCGGCACCTCGGGTGCCGGTGCGGGAGCAGGCTCGGCCGGGCTGTCCTCCACCTGGACGGCGACGCGGATGTCGCGCCCGAGGTGCTCGGACAGCGCCTCGGCCAGCACCCGGCGCATCCGGGACTCCAGCACGGTCTGGGTGAACTCGTTGGGCGCCGACAGCACCGCGGTGTCCTCGAAGACGCCGACCGGCCGGGTCAGGTTGAGCATCGCGTTCTGCTGCGGGGACAGGCTCGTCACCAGCCGCTCACGGATCTGGTCCCAGACCGTCGGCAGGTCCCCCGTGGCATCGGCCATGGCCCTCGTCCTCCCAGAGTCCCGTGTGTCGTCGGCCCCCGCCGCGGCCGTCCGCTGCCGGGTCCGTCGTCCCCCGGTCAGCCCTCCACTGTGGACACCGGTGTGGACGCACGGCGTCCACACCGGTGTCCACAGGCTGTGCACGGTCGACGACGCATGCGCACCGGGACCCGTGCCTGCGGGCCCGTCAGAGACATTGCCGCTGGTGAGAGGCGAGGTCTGTTGTTCCGGAGGGCGCGGTGGTCAGGCGACACCAGCAGGACGGCCCCTGCGCCGGACGTCGGTGTCCGATGTGGAGCGACGGCGACGCTAACAGCCCCGTCCACAGCCCGGCAACGAGCCCGGTGGCAGTTCTCGGCGTGCCGTCTCGGTGTGTCGCCCGCGGTCCGCGGCGCGGCACCGCCCGCCGCGACGGGGGGTGGGGAAGCCTGGGTGGTCGGCATCCGGCCGGACCTCTTCCTCGGCTATGCTGGCGGGAGTCCGTGGACGGGGAGCCGGCCTCCCGCCGTGTGTCCGTCCCTGTTGCGCGCCCGCTTCCCGGTGGGAGCGCCCCGTCGATGTCGTGTAGTGGGAGTACCTCGTGAGCAAGCGCACGTTCCAGCCGAACAACCGCCGGCGGTCCAAGACCCACGGCTTCCGGCTGCGGATGCGCACCCGCGCAGGCCGGGCGATCATCGCCGGTCGCCGGCGCAAGGGTCGCGAGAAGCTTTCCGCCTGAGGTGCTGCCCGCGCAGGCACGCCTGCGCCGGCGTCCGGAGTTCACCGCGGTCGTCCGGTCCGGTCGGCGTGCCGGGCGGCCGACCATGGTCCTCCACTATCTCCCCGAACGGCCCGTGACCCCGACCCCCGGCGACGCCGGGACGGCCGGCGGTCCACGGGCCGGCTTCGTGGTGGGCAAGGCCGTGGGCAACTCCGTGGTGCGGCACCGGGTGACCCGGCGGCTCCGCGCGGTCGCCCTCGACCAGCTGCACCGCCTGCCGTCGACGGCGGACATGGTGGTCCGCGCCCGCCCGGAGGCGGCCACCGCCAGCTCGGCGGACCTGCGCCGCGACCTCGCCGCCGGGCTCGACCGGGTCCTCGCTCCCCGGACCCGCACCCCGTGACCACCGACCCGGGCAGTCACGGCCACGGCCGCCCCGCCGCACGTGGTGGGCGGCGTCCGGTGGCCCGGGCCCTGCTGGCCGTCGTGGGCTTCTACATGCGGGCGGTCAGCCCGGCCCTCCCCCCGCGGTGCCGCTTCGCGCCCACCTGCAGTGCCTACGCCGCCGAGGCGATCGCCGTCCACGGCGCGGGGCGGGGCAGCTGGCTGGCGCTGCGCCGGCTGCTCAAGTGCGCACCCTGGCACCCTGGGGGCTTCGACCCGGTGCCGGCGGCCCGCACGTTCTCACCCGGAACCGACCGACCCGTCCCGTCGGCACCCCGCCGGGCCCCGCAGGAGGAGTCCTCCCTTGCTTGACTGGTTCTACATCGCCATCTCGTGGGTGCTGGCGCGGTGGCACGCGCTGTGGAGCCTCGTCTTCGACGACCCCGCGGCCGGGACCGGGCTGTCCGGCCTGGCCTGGGCGCTGTCGATCGTCTTCCTCGTCGTCACCGTCCGGATCATCCTTTTCCCGCTGTTCGTCAAGCAGGTCAAGTCGCAGCGGGCGATGCAGGAGCTGCAGCCGGAGATCCAGCGGCTGCGCAAGCAGTACGGCAGCGACCGGCAGGGCCTCAGCCAGGCCATGATGGCGCTCCAGAAGGAGCGCGGGGTCAACCCGCTGGCCGGTTGCCTGCCGATCCTGCCGCAGATCCCGGTCTTCTTCGCGCTGTTCCACGTGCTGCGGCGGCTGTCTCCCGACGCCCAGGGCCTCTACACCTGGTCGACCGAGCTCACCCAGGAGGCGGCGCGGGCGCCGTTCTTCGGGGCGCCGATCTCCTCGTCGTTCTTCATGAGCGGGGCCAAGGCCGACGCGATCCTCGAGATCACCGGCGGTTACACCAACATCCGCGTCGTCGCGTTCCTGCTCATCCTGGTCATGAGCTTCACGACCTACTTCACGCAGAAGCAGATCATGCGACGTTCCGGACCGGTCGAGGGCCAGGCCGCGATGGTGCAGAAGCTGCTGCTCTACGTGATGCCGCTGGGCCTGTTCGTCTCCGGGTTCTTCTTCCCGATCGGCGTCCTCCTCTACTGGTTCACCAACAACCTGTGGACGCTGGGTCAGCAGTTCTTCATCCTCCGCAAGATGCCGCCCCCCGGCTCGCCCGGCGCCAAGGCCAAGGAAGGGCCGCCGCGTCCGCCGGTGGACCCGAAGACCCTCGCACCCAAGCCGGGCGCGAAGCCGATCCGCCCGAAGCAGGGCCGCACCGCCGCTCCGGCGTCGACGGTCGACACGACCAACCCGACCGGCGAGACCGCCGAGGTCGCCGGCGCCGCGCCGTCCGGCGCCACCGCGGCCGGGCCCGACGGGCAGCCGCCTGCTGCGCGCTCCTCGGGAGGGCGTCCGCGCGGTGGCGCCGGCCGCGGCAGCCAGGGCCCGGCCAACCGCGGCAAGCGCAAGCGCCGCTGATCCGGCGCGCCGGGCGTCCCTCTGCAGAGGACGCCGGGCGGCGCCGTCCACCGACCACCGGGGGAACCCCGGATGCCCGCACCGACTGGGAGGACACGCCATGAGCGCCCCGCAGCACCCCACCGATCCGGCCGGCCCCACCAGCGAGGCCACCTCCGGCGCGGTCCTGAGCCCCGTCCCGGGTGACGCCGGCGTCGCGGCCCAGCCGGACCTGCCCGACACCGACGACGACGGCGCGGACGCCGCCGTCGAGCCGGCCGACGAGGACGCCGACGAGGACGGCGGGGACGACCTGCTGGTCCGCGAGGGCGACGTCGCCGGGGACTATCTCGAGCGGCTGCTCGACATCCTCGACGTGGACGGCGACATCGACCTCGACGTGGAGGGTGACCGGGCCTCGGTGGCGATCGTCGGCGGTGACCTGAAGGACCTCGTCGGTTCCGACGGTGCGGTGCTGGAGGCGCTGCAGGAACTCACCCGGCTCGCCGTCGCCCAGTCCACCGGCGTCCGCAGCCGGCTGATGCTCGACATCGGGGGGTTCCGTGCCCGGCGCCGCGCCGACCTCACCTCGCTGGCCGCTGCGACGGCCCGCCGTGTCGCCGGGAGCCGGCAGCCGGAGCGGCTCGCGGCGATGAACCCCTTCGAGCGCAAGGTCGTCCACGATGTGATCGCCGGGGTCTCCGGCGTGCACAGCGAGTCCGAGGGCGAGGAGCCCAACCGGCGCGTCGTGGTGCTGCCGGAGCGGTGAGCGACAGCGCCTCTCCGGACGCAGGGGCCCCGGTCGCCCCACCGGCCCCGGAGGTCGCCCGGTCGGTCTTCGGGCCGGGGCTGCCCGACGCCGAGCGCTACGTCGCCCGGCTGGCCGGCGACGGTGTCACCCGCGGGCTGATCGGTCCGCGGGAGGTGCCCCGACTGTGGGAGCGGCACGTCCTCAACAGCGCCGCCGTCGCCGACGCCGTCCCGCCCGGTGCCCGGGTCGTGGACGTCGGCAGTGGCGCGGGTCTGCCCGGGATTCCGCTGGCGCTGGCCCGGCCGGACATCCGGCTCACCCTGGTCGAGCCCATGGCCCGGCGGGTGGAGTTCCTCGAGGAGGTCGTCGCCGAGCTCGGCGCCCCATGGCGTGTGGTCCGCGGTCGGGCCGAGGAGCGCTCGGTGCGCGCCGCGGTCGGGCCGGTCGACGTCGTCACGGCGCGGGCCGTCGCGGCGCTGCCCCGGCTGGTGTCCTGGTGCCGCGGGCTGCTACGGCCGGGCGCCCAGCTGATCGCGCTGGTCGGGGCTCGCGCGGTCGAGGAGCTGTCCACCCTCGCCCCCGAGCTCGAGGCGGCGGGGATGCGGGAGGTCCACGCGCGGGCTGTCGGTGCCGGGCTCGGGAACGCTGCCACTACCGTGGTGGTCATGACGCGAGGGGCGCGGTGAGCCGTGTTCCACGTGGAACCCGTGCCACTTCCCGAGTCCGTTCCACGTGAAACGGACCGGCAGGAAGGACCTCAGATGACCGACCCGGGCCAGCGGCTGCGGAGCAGTCTCGCCGCCGACCAGTCGGCCACCCCCGCAGTCGAGTTCGACAGCCCCATCGCGATGGAGGCGCTGCGGGCCACCCGGGTCCTGCACGCTGCCGACCAGGAGCCCTTCCCTGCGCCGGGCCGCATCCGGGTCATCACCATCGCCAACCAGAAGGGCGGCGTCGGCAAGACGACCTCGTCGGTCAACCTCGGGGTCGCTCTCGCGCTGTACGGGCTGCGGACGCTGGTCGTCGACCTGGACCCGCAGGGCAACACGAGCACGGCGCTCGGCGTCGACCACAGCGTCGGGACGCCGTCGGTCTACGACGCCCTGGTCGGCGACAGCTCGCTCGCGGAGGTCGTGCACCCGACGACGGCGACGCCGCTGCTCTCGTGCGTGCCGGCGACCATCGACCTGGCCGGCGCGGAGATCGAGCTGGTCTCCGTCGTCGCCCGCGAGTACCGGCTGCGCCGGGCGATCGAGACCTACCTGCAGGAGCTGCCGCCCGAGCGGCGGCCGCACTACGTGCTCGTCGACTGTCCGCCATCGCTGGGGTTGCTCACGCTTAACGCGCTCGTGGCCGGCGACGAGGTGCTCATCCCCATCCAGTGCGAGTACTACGCGCTCGAGGGTCTGGGCCAGCTGCTCAACAACATCGACCTCGTCCGCCGGCACCTCAACCCGGGCATCGCCGTCCGGACGATCCTGCTGACCATGTACGACGGGCGGACGAAGCTCGCCGACCAGGTGGCCGAGGAGGTTCGCAAGCATTTCGGCAGCCTGGTGCTGGACACGGTCATCCCACGGAACGTTCGAGTCTCGGAAGCACCCGGCTACGGCCAGTCGGTGGTGACCTACGACCCCGGCTCGCGCGGCTCCACGAGCTACGTGGAGGCCGCCCGCGAGCTGGCGCAGCGCGGCGTCACACTCCCCCCGCTGCCGTCGCGGCCGACGCCCGGCACCCCCGTCGCCGCGCCCCTGCGTGCGGCGTTCCCCGACACCGACGGGGGGACCGTCCCCGTCCCCCCGTCTGCTGAGGAGCGATCATGAGCAAGCGTGGCGGTCTGGGCCGGGGGCTGGCGGCGCTGATCCCCACCAGCGCCCCGACGGAGGAGCGGCCCGCGCGGCCCGGCACCGACGACGACACCGCCGCGACGGGCATCGCCCCGTCCCCGGGCGCGGTCGAGCCGCCCGTCACTCCCCCGGTCCACCTGCTCCCGCCGGCCGCGCAGGCGGCCGCGACGGTGGCCGCGCAGGCCGCGTCGACAGTAGGTGTGGCGGCCGTCGGCGTTCCCGGCGCGCAGCTGCGCGAGGTGGCCGTGGCCGACGTCGTCCCCAACCCCAGGCAGCCCCGCCAGGTCTTCGACGACGAGGCGCTGGAGGAGCTCACCCACTCCGTCCGCGAGTTCGGCCTGCTGCAGCCGGTCGTCGTGCGCGAGCGTGGGGACGGCGGCTACGAGCTCATTATGGGCGAGCGCCGGCTGCGCGCCGCCCGCGCCGCCGAGCTGGAATCGGTGCCCGCGATCATCCGGGACACCACCGACGACGCCCTGCTGCGCGACGCCCTGCTGGAGAACATCCACCGCGTCCAGCTCAACCCGCTGGAGGAGGCGGCCGCATACCAGCAGCTGCTCGAGGAGTTCGGCGCCACCCACGAGGAGCTGGCCAACCGGATCGGCCGCAGTCGCTCGCAGGTCACGAACACGATCCGGCTGCTCAAGCTGCCGGTGAAGGTGCAGACCCGCGTCGCCGCCGGCGTCATCTCCGCCGGACACGCCCGCGCGCTGCTCGGTCTGCCCGACGCCGAGAAGCAGGAGGCGCTGGCTGCGCGCATCGTCGCCGAGGGGATGTCGGTGCGCGCCACCGAGGAGGCGGTCGCCCTGGCCGTCGCCGAGGAGCCGGCAGCCAAGCGGCGGCCCCGCCGGATCACCGCGCCCGGCGTCGAGGACCTCGCCGGTCGGCTGTCCGACGCCTTCGAGACCAAGGTGAAGATCCAGATCGGCCGCGCCAAGGGACGGATCGTCGTCGAGTTCGGCTCGGTCGACGACCTGCAGCGCATCATCGGGCAGATGGCTCCCGACATCACCGGTCGGCGGCCAGAGGACTGACCTGCACGAAGGCCCGGTTCCGTCACGGACGGAATCGGGCCTCCGGTCGGTCGGACCGCCTGTGGTCCGACGGTTCCATCGTCGGCGCGGCTCGTCCTCGGAAGACCCCTCCGCACCATGAACTCGACCGGGCCTGCCCTTCCCAGGGGGAGGACGGTCGTCCGGGGGTTCTGCGACGGCCACACCCGGAAGACCTCGTCCACAGAGACCTGCGCCCGACGCTGGGCAGGAACCTCACCCAGCACGCCGATTCCGCGCGCTGAGCGACCACCGCTGCTCTCAGCGCAGAGTGCTCGCCCGCCGGGTCAGCAGCCGGGCGAGGACGTCGCCCAGCGAGGAGCCGGACGCCTCGACCGCCATGGGGAACATCGACGTCTCGGTGAGCCCCGGTGAGACGTTCACCTCGAGGAAGTGCACCTCGCCGTCCGGGGTCACGATGGCGTCGGTGCGGGAGAGGTCGGCGAGGCCGAGCACCCGGTGCACGTGGACGGCTATCTCGGCGGCCCGCTCCGCCACCTCGGCCGACACCCGGGCCGGGGCGTGGTACTCGGTGAGGCCGGGGGTGTAGCGGGAGGTGTAGTCGAAGACGCCCGACTCCGGGGCGATCTCCACGGCGGGCAGCGCCTCCGGGCCGTCGCCGAGGTCGACGACCGACAGGGCGAGCTCCACCCCGTCGACGAAGCGCTCCACCATGACGGTGTCGCCGTAGGCGAAGCAGCCGACCATCGCGGCCGGCAGGTCCTCGACCCGGCTGACCTTCTGCACGCCCAGCGCGGAGCCGCCCGAGGCCGGCTTGACCATGAGCGGCAGGCCGAGGCGGGCGACGATCAGGTCCAGCACCGCGCCGGCGCCGAGCTCCCGGAAGGTGCTGTGCGGCAGGGCCACCCAGTCCGGCGTGGCCACCCCGGCCGAGCGGACGACGGACTTCGCGGCCGGCTTGTCCCACGCCAGCCGGCAGGCCGCGGCCGGGGAGCCGACGTAGTGGACGCCGGCCAGGTCGAGCACCGCCCGCAGCGCGCCGTCCTCACCGGTGGCGCCGTGCAGGGCGATGAAGACCGCGTCGGCCGGCGCGGCGGCCAGGCCGGGCAGCAGCTCGGCATCGGCGTCGCGCAGCTCGGCCTCCACGCCGGCGCGGGCGAGCTCCTCGGCCACCTGGGTGCCCGAGGAGAGGCTGACCTCCCGCTCGACGTTCAGGCCGCCGGCGAGGACGACGGCACGCAGCGGGTGCGCCGGCGGCTCCGGCTCGACGGCGGGGGCGGGTGCGGGTGCGGGTGCGGGCTCGCTCATGGACGGTCCTCGAATCGGTCGCTGTTGGCCGGGCCGACGATGCCCGGCTGCGAGCCGGACACGGCACGGAAGCTGCCGGTGTCCACGCCGTCGAAGGTGGAGTGCAGGTCCAGCTCGGCCTCGACGACGCGGGCCAGCCGGCGCACGCCCTCGCGGATCTGGTCCGGCTCGGGGTAGCAGTAGGACAGCCGCATGTGCTCGCGCCCCGACCCGTCGGCGTAGAAGCCGATACCGGGCACGTAGGCCACGTGCGCGTTGACCGCGCGGGGCTGCATGAGCTTGGCGTCCAGGCCGTGCGGCAGCTTGAGCCACACGTAGAAGCCGCCGTCCGGCTTCGTCCAGGTGGTGCCCGCGGGCATGAGCGCCTGGAGCGACTCCAGGGTGGCGTCCCGGCGCTCCCGGTACAGCTCGACGAAGTGCTTGATCTGCTCCCGCCACGGCTGGGTGTCGAGGTACCGGGCGACGGCGTACTGGGTGAGCGAAGGTGGGCAGAGCACCTGCGCCTCGGTGGCCAGCACGAGCTTCTCGCGGACGGCGAGCGGGGCGAGCACCCAGCCCACCCGCAGGCCCGGCGAGAAGGTCTTGGAGAACGAGCCCAGGTAGATCACCCGGCGGTCGTCCCGGGCGCGCAGCGCACGCATCGGCTCGCGGTCGAAGCCCAGCAGGCCGTAGGGGTTGTCCTCGATGACGAGCAGGTCGTACCGCTCGGCGATCTCCATGACCGCCTGACGGCGCGGCTCCGAGAGGGTCACGCCGGCCGGGTTGTGGTAGTTCGGCACCGTGTAGAGGAACTTCACCCGGTCGCCGGCGGCTCTGCACTCGATCAGCGCCTGCTCCAGCGCCTCGGGGATCAGCCCGTCGTCGTCCATCGGGACGTGCTCGACGCGCGCCTCGGCCGCCTGGAAGACACCGAGCGCGCCGACGTAGGAGGGTCCCTCGGCGAGGACGACGTCCCCCGGGTCGCAGAAGACGCGGGTGACCAGGTCCAGCCCCTGCTGGGAGCCGACGGTGACGACGACCTCGCTGGGCGAGGCGTCGGTGATGCCCTCCAGCGCCATGACGTCGCAGATGCGCTCGCGCAGCCGGGGGTCGCCCTGGCCGGAGCCGTACTGCAGGGTCTGGGCGCCCATGCCGGAGACCAGCTCGCCGATCATCGAGCCGACCGCGTCCAGCGGCAGGGCCGTGACGGCGGGCATGCCGCCGGCGAGCGAGACGACCTCGGGCCGGCTGACGACGGAGAACAGCGCGCGGATCTCCGACGTCTTCATCCCGTGGGTGCGTGCTGCGTACCGGTCGGCCAGCGGGTCCAGCCGCGGATGGCGCGGCGCCGGGTGGTGCACACCAGGACCCGGGGGCAGCCCGGGCGGGAGATCGGCCACACACCGAGTGTAGGGAGCGGGATGAGCGAGCTCGCCCGGACACGGCGGGTGGGACGGACCCGTCCCACCCCACGAGTCACTCTCGTCGTCACTTCCCGACGAGATCGCCGCCCTCGCCGGACGGCTCGCTCATCTTCTCCCGGGGAGCACGAAGGTGCCGGTGGGCGGGTCGGCCTCGGCGGGCAGGAACAGCCGCTGGACGGCGGCCAGGACGGCGCTGGCGACCGTGCTGCGCAGCCGGGCGTCGAGGAGCAGCAGCCGGTCGACCGGGTGGGACAGGTAGCCGCAGTCCATCCGGACGGCCGGCATCCGGGTCGTCCGCAGCAGGTCCCAGGTCTTGGGGTGCGAGCCCAGGTCGAGCAGGCCGGTGCGGGCGACCACCTCACGGCGCACCAGGTTGGCGAACTGCTCGCCGACCGTGGAGGAGGAGCCCGAGCCGGTGCCGTAGTAGAAGCTGGCCACCCCGCGGGCGTGCTCGGAGCGGTGCGCGTCGGTGTGCAGGGAGAGGAACAGGTCGGCGCGCGCGTCGTTGGCGAACGCCGTCCGCTCGGCCGGGCTGGGGTCCTGGTCACGGCCGCGGGTCAGGTACACGGTGGCGCCGGCGGCGGCGAGCCGCCCCTCGATGCGCGAGGCCAGGTCGAGCACCAGGTCGGCCTCGGTGGTCTCCCCGGCGGTGAAGCCGGTGTCGGCGCCGCCGTGGCCGGGGTCGACGACGATCCGCCGGCCGATCAGGTGCGGTCCGCTCTCGACGAAGCTGGCGCTCTGGCGCAGCAGCTGCGGCCGCCCGCCGGTGACCTTGCGGCCGAGCTGGCGCAGTGCGCGGAGGGTGGCCGGCCCGCACGTGCCGTCGGAGGTCAGGCCGTAGTCGCGCTGGAACGCCCGCAGGCCGACCTCGGTCTCGGGGCCGAAGACGCCGTCGACCGGGCCGGCGTCGTAGCCGAGCTCGTGCAGCCGGTCCTGCAGGTTCGTGACGTCGTCCCCGCGTATGGGCCGTACCGGGTCGTGGTGCAGCAGCCGGTCGCCGAGCGACCAGCGGGCCTCGGACAGGGCGCGGTAGGTCTCCTCGCCGACGCGGCCGTCGACGGTCAGCCCGCGGACCTGCTGGAAGTGGCGGACGGCGAGCTCGGTGGCCGGGTCGTAGGCCGCCTGGTCCAGCGACGCCTCCTCCGCACCACTTCCTGCGGGGAGGAGGCCCAGGGTGCGCAGGGCGGCGTGCACGTCGGCCACGGCGGGACCGCGGTCCCCCGGGCCCAGGGGCTGCATGCGGCTGTCGGTTCCCATCGTGGGTCGATTGTCGTCCCCGGGCGCCGTCCCGGCCCGGTGGGGCCCCGGACGGGTGAGGGCCTCCCCGGCCACTGGCCCGGGAGACCCTCGATGGTGGGCGGTGCCGCCGCCGATCAGATGTAGTCGGCGAGGTCCGAGAGGATCGCGCCCTTCGGCTTGGCGCCGATGATGCTCTTCACCGGCTTGCCACCCTGGAAGACCGTCATGGTCGGGATCGACATGACCTGGTAGTCGCGGGCGATCTGCGGGTTCTCGTCGATGTTCAGCTTGGCGATCGTCAGCTTGTCACCGTGCTCGGCGGCGATCTCCTCGAGGACCGGGGCGACCATTTTGCACGGCCCGCACCACTCGGCCCAGAAGTCGACGAGGACGGGCTTGTCACTGCCCAGGACGTCGTCGGCGAAGGTCGCGTCGGTGACCGTCACGGTGTTGCCTGCCATGGTCGTTCTCCCTCTCGGTCTGTCGGTGTCCGCCGGCTGCAACCGGACGGGAAGTGGATGTATGCCCGCGGAAGAACCTCCCTGCCCCTGCCCCTCACCGCTCGCGAGCTCGCGGCGGGACCCTGCAGGGTGGCCTAGCGCTCGCCGAAGGCGACCGCCAGCCAGCGCTCGGCGTCGATGGCCGCCGCGGCGCCGGTGCCGGCCGAGGTGATCGCCTGGCGGTAGATGTGGTCGACCACGTCGCCGCAGGCGAAGACTCCCTCGATGTTGGTCCGGGTGGTGGGGTGCTCCACCTGGATGTAGCCCTCGTCGTCGAGCTTGAGCTGACCGGCGAAGAGCTCGCTGCGCGGGTCGTGCCCGATCGCCACGAACATGCCGGAGACCGGAACGGTCTCGGTGGCGCCGGACTCGACGTCGGTCAGCTGGACGCCGTTCACCGTGCTGTCCCCCAGGACGTCGGTGACCTGCTTGCCCAGTTCCCAGCGGATCTTCTCGTTCCCCTGCGCGCGCTGCTGCATGATCTTGGAGGCGCGCAGCTCGTGGCGCCGGTGGACGACGGTGACGGTCCTGGCGAAGCGGGTGAGGAAGGTGGCCTCCTCCATCGCCGAGTCGCCGCCGCCGACCACGACGATGTCCTGGTCGCGGAAGAAGAAGCCGTCGCAGGTGGCACAGGCGGAGACGCCGCGGCCGAGCAGGCGCTCCTCGTTCTCCAGGCCGAGGTACCGGTACTTCGAGCCGGTGGCGACGATGACCGCGTGCGCGCGGTGCACCTCGTCGCCGACCTTGACGACCTTCGGCTCGGCGGTGAGGTCGACCTCGGTGACGTCGCGGGCGGCCAGTTCGGCGCCGAAGCGCTCGGCCTGCGTGCGCATGTCGTCCATGAGCTGCGGGCCCTGGACGCCCTCGGCGAAGCCGGGGAAGTTCTCGACCTCGGTCGTGGTCATCAGGGCGCCGCCGAACTGCGAGCCCTCGAACACCAGGGGGTGGAGGTTGGCGCGCGCGGCGTAGATGGCGGCGGTGTACCCGGCCGGGCCCGACCCGATGACGATCAGGTCACGGACGCCGTCGTGCTCGGCCGGCGGGATCGCAGGGTCTGCGTGCTCCGTCGTCACCGCGGGGCCGGGGGTCGGGTGGTCTGTCGTCACGGGCGGCACAACCAGGATCGTAGGTGCTGCATTCCCCACCGGCCCTCCTGCACGGTCCCGGCCCTCTCCTGGCGTCGGCCTCCCCCAGGGCACCGCCGGCCCCGTCCCGGGCCCCGCCCCGAGCCTTGACGGCCTCCTTGCAGGGTCCCGCCGCGAGCCTGCGAGTGGTGGGGGGCGAGGGGTCCTTCACGGGGAGGACGGGGTCCTTCCACGAGTGGCCGGGGGCAGGGCCTCTCCTCAGCTCGCCGGCGTGAGGGTCACCTCGGCGACGTCGGCGGCGAAGCCGTTCCCGGAGGGAACCAGACCGGTGAGCCACACCAGCACGTACCGGGTGGTCACCGGCTCGTCGAAGGCCAGGTCGGTCGAGGCCCCCAGCTCGCCGCTGGCGACGACCTCGTAGGAGTCGAGGTCGCCGTCGGGCTGGTCGCCGACGCGGATCTCGACGGTGGCGCCGGGGGTGGTGCTGGCGAGGTCGACCCCGGCCAGCGCCTGCTCCGAGCCGAGGTCGTAGACGACGCCGACGCCGTCCTTGAGGTTCCCGAACGCCGGCGACCCCCGGTAGGTCAGCGTCGACCAGGCGGTGGCCGGATCGCCGTCGAAGGACAGCGGGATCTCGTCGGTGTTCTCCGGCTCGCCGTCGCCGAACGGGTCGAAGACGGTGGCGCCGGTGATGGTGGGGGCCGGGCTGTCGCCGGGTGGAGCAGTCTCCTCCGGGGCGGGCGCGCTGGTCGAGGGTGCGCTCGGCGCCTGGGACTGCTCCCCGGTGATGTCGTCGGCCACCGACAGCAGGTTGTTGCCCACGTACCAGGCGAGCACGATCACCACGACCAGCGCGAGCAGGGGAAGCCCGACGACGACCAACCGCCGCCGACCCGCCGGCCCGGGGTCCTCATCGTCGTCGCGCAGGTACGGGCCGGCGTCGAGGTCGTCGTCCTCCGGGCCGAGGCCGGCCGACAGGGGGAGCAGGTCCTCCTCGTCGTCGCGGTGCCGGCCGGGGACCGGCGGGCGGCCCGGGGCGCCCGGCGGCCGTGGCGGGGACTGGCCGGAGGCGTCCCGGGTCGGCGCGGGGTCGACGGCCACGTCCCCGCGGTCCTCCTCGCGGCGCTCCCGCAGCCGGCGCAGCCATCCGCTGTCGGACTCGTCGGGCGCGCGCAGCGGTTCGGAGGAGTGGACGCCGCGGGGGCGCTCGGCCAGCAGCGCCGCCATGGCGGCCACGCTGGACAGCCCGGCGCCCGGTTCGGTGGAGCGGGCCCGGCGGACCAGCGCCGCCAGGTCGGGCGGCATCCCCGCCTCCTGCCCCGCCGGCGCGGCCCCGGGTCGCCGGCCGGTGAGGCAGTGCTCGAGCAGCTCACCGAGGGCCGCGACGTCGCCCTGGATGGTGCCGCTGGCGGCGGGCACCGAGCGCAGCCCGACGAGCCCGTTGGGCCGCAGGACGACGGCCTCGGGGGTGAGCCCGCCGACGGCCAGGCCCACCCGGTGCGCCGCGGCGACGCCCTCGGCCAGGCGGCGCAGCACGGTCCGCGCCTCGCGCTCGGGCATCGGGCCCTCGGCCAGGCGCTCGGCGAGGGTGCGCCCCTCGATCCACTCGTTGACGACGTAGGCGGCGCCGCCGGGCGCCTGTACGTCCCCGGTGCCCTCGGCGGCGTCGTACACCATCGCCAGCGCCGGGGTGGCCAGCCCCCCGGCGGTCAGCGCCCGGGTGATCCAGCCGCGGGCGGCGGGCCCGCCCGGGCTGTGCACCCGGATGGCGACGTCGCGGTTGAGGATCCGGTCCTTCGCGCGCCAGCAGTGGATGACCCCGGTCGCCGTGGTCTCGACGGGGCCGACCTCGTCGAGCGGGCGATAGCGGTCGGGGAGCCCGGTGATCGCGGACGTCATCGGTGCGCCCGGCCCCCTGTTCGCTCCCTGCCGGCGGCTGGGTTGCCCCGGCGGCGGCGACGCGCTGCTCATCCGCGTCCCAACCGGGCCCTGACGGCTGCCAGAGGCTCCTGGACCTCGGGAACGCGGGCGAGCACGAGCCCGGCGAGGGCCGCGACGCCGATCACCACGGTACCCAGCAGCAGGGTGGCGAGCGAGCCTGCCACCGACGGGCCGAGCGCGTCGTCGCTCACCACCACGGTGAGCCAGCCGAGCAGGCCGGCGACGAGCGCGACGGCGGCGACCCGCAGCACCGACGGCAACGTCGTGCGGTCCTCCGGCGTCCCCAGCCGGCGGCGCAGCACGGCGTGCCCGATGACCCAGCCGGCCACGTACGTGATGCTGGTGACCAGCATCAGCCCGGCCACCACGTGCTCCGGGGGCACGACCACCGGGACCAGCAGCAGCAGCGGCACCCGGACGCCGACCATCCCCAGCTGGACCAGCGTGGGGGTGCGGGCGTCCTTCATCGCGTAGAAGGCCCGCAGCTGCAGCAGGGTGACCGCCATCGGCAGCAGCCCGAACGCGCCGACGGCGAGCGCGACGCCGATGGACCGGGCCTCCTCGACCCCGGTGTTGCCGCGGGCGAAGACCACGACCGCCAGGGCCGGGCCGAGCACGGTCAGCGCCGCGCTGACCGGCAGCAGGCCGAGGGCGGAGAGCCGGGTGCCGAGGGAGAGGTCGCGCACCACGCCGGGGACGTCGGACCGGGCGGCGGCCCGGCTCATCCGCGGCACCAGGGCGGTGAGCAGCGCGACGCCGATGATCCCGTACGGCATCTGGAACAGCAGGCTGGCGTTGGCGAAGCCGAGCGAGCCCAGCCCGCCGTCCCGCCCGGCCTCGTTGGCGATCCGGGTCGCCACGGCGACGCCGATCTGGCTGACCGCCACGTAGCCGATCACCCAGAGGCCGAGCGTTCCCGCCTCGCGCAGCCCCGTGTCCCGGAGCCCCCAGCGCGGGCGCAGCGGGACGCCGACCCGGCGCAGCAGCGGCAGCAGCACGAGCGCCTGGACGGCGATGCCCAGCGTGGTCCCGATACCGAGGAGCCACACCTGCCCCGGCGTGATGGTGACGGGCGTGAGCTCACCGGGACCGCTCGCCGCGAGGAACAGCAGTCCGGTGGCGATCACGACGACGTTGTTGAGCACCGGCGCCCAGGCCGGCGGGCCGAACACCCCGCGGGAGTTGAGGATCGCCTGGGCCAGCGCGCCGATGCCGTAGAAGACGATCTCCACGAGCAGGATGCGGGCCAGCCAGGTGGCCAGCCGGTACTGCTCGGGGTCCTCGTCGAGGCCGTACAGCGCGGTGAGCAGCGGCGCGGCCAGCACGGCCAGGCCGGTGACGACGACCAGCCCGGCGGTCGCGATCGTGGCCAGCCGCTGGGCGTAGGCGGCGCCGCCGTCGTCGTCCCGCTCCTGGGCACGGACGAGCAGCGGCACCACCACCGAGGTCAGCACGCCGCCCAGCAGCAGCTCGTAGACGATGTTGGGCAGGGTGTTCGAGGTGGTGTAGGCGTCGCCGACCAGGCCGACGCCCAGCGCCGCGGTGAGCACCATCGTCCGCAGCAGCCCGGTGATGCGGGAGACCAGGGTGGCCACCGCCATCGTCCCGGCGGCGCGCAGGATGCCCCGGCTGGCGCCGGGCCGGCCCTCGCGGGCCTCGACCTCCTCCTCGGTCTCGTCGACCGGCCGCGGCACCGCCGGCAGCACCGGGATGAGCTGGGTGTCGTCGGGACCGGGCACCCACCGGGAGGCCCGCCGGGGCGGGGGGACCGGTGGCAGGTCCCGGACGCGCGGCGCCGGTGGGGGGACCGGCGGCAGCGGACGGACCCCGGACGGCGACGCCTTCGGGTACGGCGGTGGGGGCAGCGACAGCGCCGGCGGGGTGCCCGGACCGGGGACCGGCGGCGGCTGGCGCCGCGGCCGCTCGCCCGACGGGGGACGCCCGCCGTCCGGCCGGCGGGGAGCCGCGGACGGCGGGACCGGCGGCAGCGGCCGGGGCTGCTGCCCCACGGGTCGCTCGCCGCTCACGGGTTCTCCTCGCCGGCGCTCGTCGGCCCTGCGAGCGGGGTTGCTGTGCTCATCGGGAAGCTCGTGCGTTCGTTCACACGGGGCTCCGGGTCGGGGGCAGCGGGACCGCCGCACCCTCGGGTGCCGGTCCGCCGGGCGGGAGGTCGTCGTCGCCGCCCTCGGGGGTGCCACGGCGTCGGCGCAGCAGGTACAGCGCGAGCCGGCGCAGGAAGAGCAGGCCGAGCAGCGCCGCCGCGCCGATCGTGATGATCAGGGAGATCGACCCGTAGGCGGTGCTCTTCACCTGCAGCCGCACCGGGTCCCCGAGCGGGGCGCCGTCCGGGGTCGTCAGCGTGGCCACGACGGTGAAACGGCCGGACTGGCGCACCTCGGTGGGGACCTGGAGCGTCGTCCGCTGTTCGGGGGCGAGGACCTGCTCGCCGATGTCCTCCACGGCCAGGGCGTTCCCGCGGGGCTGGACCCGCAGCTGCACGCGGACGGCGAAGGGGAGGTCGTTGCGGACGGTGAGCACGAGTGGGGCGTCGCTGGAGGCGAGGCTGTACGTACCGTCGGCCGGGGAGAGCAGCGTGACCCGCTCGAGCAGCCGCCCCATGGTGGCCCGGAGGTCCTCGGCGGCCTCGGCGAACGCCTCCGGGTCGTCCCGCCAGGCGGCCGAGGTGGTCCGGGCGATGGCCGCGTCCCAGGGCGCCAGCGCCACGCCGGGGTCGCCGACGACGGCGCTCGCGAGCTGGTTGCGGATGGCCACCGCGGCGGCGACGTCGGCCAGGCCGCCGGGCTCGAGTCCACCCGGTCCGGACGGGGGGACGAGCTCCCCGGTGTCGACCACCGGGCCGTCGCCGAGCTGCGCCACCGTCACCGGACGCAGCCACGGCAGCTGGGCGGCGTCGGCCATCATCGCGCTCACCCCCGCGGGGTCGGCGTCGACCTCCCGCGGCGGGGCCACCAGCACGCTCTGGCCGGCGGTGGCGCCGCCCGGCTGGAGGGTGAGCAGCGCGAGCCCGGCGAGGTATCGCTGCTCGGCCACGCGGGCGCCGCCGGGCGTCTCTGCGACCGCCTCCACCAGTTCGCTCAGCGTGCTGTCGGCGACCAGGGCGCTGACTGCACCGTCCGGCGTCGGCACGGTCGTCCGGGCCGCGGCGGGTCCGTCCAGCCCGAGGGCGGCCGAGCCGTCGGTGAGCCCGCTGGGCGCGAGCACGACCTCGTCGATGCCCCCGTCCTGCAGCGTCCGCAGCGTGTCCGGGCGCAGCGAGCCGCCGACCGCCCAGGCCAGGTCGGTGCGCGGCGTCACCCCCAGGACCTCGCGGAGGATGCCGGCGTCGGTGGCCGCCGCGTCCGATGCCGGTGGGGCTCCCGTCGGCGGAGTGGCCGGAGCGTCGGGGTCCTCCTCGGGCGTGCCCGGCAGGCTGCGTGCGACCACGCCCGGGAGGCCGGTCGCGGTGAGGGCGTCGGCGTCGACGTCGCCGTAGGGCAGGGCGACGACGGGGTGGTCGGCGGCGACGGCGCGCAGCCGGTCGAGGAAGGCGGCGGCCTCCTCGGTCCCGGTCCCCGCGTCGTCCTCGCCGGCGACGTCGTAGGGGCCGTCGGCCATGATCGCGAGCTCCTCGACCAGGGCCGGGTCGATCGCCAGGGTCACCGGGACCGCCGGCACCGGCTCGCCCCCTTCGGCGGGAACGGTCTCGGGCAGTCGTTCGACGGTGGCCAGCGCCCGGTCCAGGCGGCCGCCGGCGGCCAGCTCCTCGGCCAGCTCGTCGTCGACGAACCCGCCGGAGGCGTCGCGGTGGGTGTGCCCGACCAGCGGCCACAGCCAGGCGACGCTGGTCGGCGTGGCCGGGAGCACCGGCGGCTGCACGAGGAACGTCGACAGCTCACCGACCCGGCGACGCTCGCCGTCGGGCCCGGCGCCGTTGAGGTTGAGCAGCACCGGGTAGACGCCGTCCCGGTCGATGCCCAGCTCATCGGTGGTCGTGGTGAGGGTGAAGGGGAGGGAGTCCCCGGGCCGCAGTTCTCCGGCCACCTCGCGGAACGGCGTGGTGACGGCGGTCATCGGGTCCGGGGCGTCGTCGGTGGCCAGCAGCTCGGCGCGGGTGTCGAGCAGCTCGCCGCGCTGCAGCCGCAGGTCGAGGTCGGTGAGCGTCTCCGAGCCGGTGTTGGTCAGCGTGCCGGCGAGGGTGACCGTGGCCCCGAGGGTGAGCGTCCGCGGCTCGAGGAGGCCGAGGTCCACCTGCACCGGGCGGTCGCCGGCGCTCTCCTCGGCGGTGGCCGGATCCTCGGGTGCCGCAGCGGCGGGGGGTGCCAGCGCGAGGAGGGGAGCGGTCAGCAGCCCGGCCAGCACCGCGCGAACCGTCGTCCCCCGGTGGCGGCGGGCAGTGTCGTGGCCGGGACCCCGCACGGCGGACCGGCCGCCGGCACGCCCGGCAGCCGACCAGCTCACGCGCTGTCGGCGAGGAGCGCGGGTGCCCGCTCGACGAGCGCCCGCTCGTCGGCGTAGGCGAGCCGGGCGGCGAGCTCGTCGAGGGGCACCCAGGCGACCTCGGTGACCTCGATGTCGGCGTCGGACAGGGCTCCTCCGATGGCGCGGAGCAGGAAGTGGTGCACGGTCTTGTGCACGCGGCGGCCGTCGGCGACGAACCAGAAGTCGATGATGCCCAACGGGGCGACGACCTCGCCGATGATCCCGGTCTCCTCGGCGACCTCCCGGACGGCGGTGTCCTCCGGAGTCTCGCCCTCCTCGATGTGGCCCTTGGGCAGCGACCAGAGCAGTCGACCGCGGCGGTCGGTGCGGCCGATGAGGGCGGCGCGCGGCCCCGTGACGGGGTCGTCGGCGACCACCAGGCCTCCGGCGGAGGTCTCGTCGACCCGGCGCAGGCGGCGGCCGGGGCGCCCTCGCCCACCCGTCGCAGCCATGCCAGGAGGGTAGCGCGCGTTCGGCGACAGCCCCGGGAGCATCGCAGCGAGCAACGAGCTATAGCGGCCCCGCTGCAGGTCCCGCCGCGAGCGTGCGAGCGGTGGGGGGCAGCGGGGTCCTTCCGCGGGCGCGGAGCCGGACCAGCGTCGCCCGGGCGCGCCACTACCCTGGATCGTCGTGTCCGGTGAGCTGCTCCGTCCGACGACCGCCGTCCCTCGAGGGGCATCGCAGCGAGGGCCGGCGAGCGAGGAGCGGACCGGGGCGCGGAGTCGGACCGGCCTCGGTGGTCGTCTCCCGGTCGCTGGTCCGGTACCACCCGCCGTCCAGGAGACGGTGCGGCAGCTCGTCGACGTCTCCCCCGTGTTGACCCGGCTCGGGGAGCGGTTCGCGGCCGCGGGTTTCCAGGCACACCTCGTCGGCGGCTCGGTCCGGGACGCGCTGCTGGCCGCCGGCTCGGGCGCGCCTGCGCATGACCCGACTCCCCCGCCCGGTGACCTCGACGTCACCACCGACGCCCGGCCCGATCAGGTGCTCGGCCTGCTGCGCGGGTTCGCCGGTTCCACGTGGAACACCGGCATCGCCTTCGGCACCGTGGGAGCCGAGGTCGACGGCGTCCGGCTGGAGATCACCACCTTCCGCGCCGACCGCTACGACCGGGAGTCGCGCAACCCGGAGGTGGCCTGGGGGGACTCGCTCGAGGACGACCTGGCCCGCCGGGACTTCACCGTCAACGCGATGGCCGTGTCGCTGGGGCCCGACCGTACGGTCACCGACCCCTACGGCGGGTTGGGCGACCTGCTCGCCGGCCGGCTGCGGACGCCGGGCGCCGCGGTGGACTCCTTCGCCGACGACCCGCTGCGCATGCTGCGCGCCGTCCGGTTCGTCGCCCAGCTCGGCCTGACGCCGGCCGACGAGGTGATCGAGGCGATGACGTCGCTGGCCCCCGAGCTGGCGCGGATCACCCCCGAGCGGGTGCAGGTGGAGCTGTCGAAGACGCTGCTGCAGGACTCCCCACGGGCGGCGCTGGAGCTGTTCGTCTCGACCGGCCTGGCCGACGTCGTCCTGCCCGAGCTCGCGGCGCTGCGGATGGAGATCGACGAGCACCACCAGCACAAGGACGTCTACGCCCACTCGCTCACCGTGCTCGACCAGGCGATCGACCTGGAGAAGGCCGATCCGGACGCCGAGTCGCCGGACCTGGTGCTGCGGCTGGCCGCGCTGCTGCACGACGTCGGCAAGCCGGCCACCCGCCGGCACGAGCCGCGCGGCCGGGTGTCCTTCCACCACCACGAGGTGGTCGGGGCGAAGCTGGTGCGCAAGCGGCTGCAGGCGCTGCGGTACTCCAAGGAGGTCGTCGAGGCGGTGGCCCGGCTGACCTTCCTGCACCTGCGCTTCCACGGCTACGGCCGGGGGGAGTGGACCGACTCGGCCGTGCGGCGTTACGTCACCGACGCCGGCGACCTGCTGCCGCGGCTGCACAAGCTGGTCCGCTCGGACTGCACGACCCGCAACGAGCGGCGCGCCGCGGCGCTGTCGGCCACCTACGACTCCCTGGAGCGCCGGATCGCCGAGCTCTCCGCGGCCGAGGACCTCGCGCGGGTGCGGCCCGACCTCGACGGCAACGCGATCATGGCGATCCTGGGCATCCCACCCGGCCGGGAGGTCGGCGAGGCGTGGGCGTACCTCAAGGACCTGCGGCTCGAGCGCGGTCCGCTGTCACGGGAGGACGCCGAGCGCGAGCTGCGGTCCTGGTGGGCCAACCGTTAGCGGAGTCGCTGGAGTGCGGAAACCGTCATCGAGCGACTCCGCGAGGGGCGGGCCTGTGGACGGCGCCAGCGGCCGACGGCCTCGCAGCGACATCCTGCGCCGGTGCCTCAGCGCGTATCGCTCCGCCCGGATGCCGTCGTCCACCGCCGTGGACTGACCGAGAGCGGCATCAGCGTCGGTCGCATCCGACGGGCCATCGCCTCCGGTCGTTGGCAGGAGCCCGTGCCCGGCGTCGTCGTGGGCCACGGTGGGCCGCTCACCCAGCGCCAGCGGTGGCAGGTCGGCGTCCGTCATGCCGGCCCGACCGGATGCCTGTCCCATCGCAGCGCGCTGGCCGTGCTCGGTGCCCGTGTCGAGGAGCTGCCACCTGCCCTTCGGGTCGCCGGGGTTCGAGGAACGTACGTCGCGCTCCCGGAAGGAGGGATCGTGGAGGTGTCGGTCCCGCACGGCCGGCATCTGCGCTCCTCCGGCTTCGTGGTCGTCCACCAGAGCCGTCGACCCCTGGGCGTCCGGATGGTGTCGGACTTGCCGGTGACCTCAGCCGCTCGTGCCGCCGTGGACGTGGCCGTCACGGCGCGTCGGCGGTCCGAGGTCGACCACGTCGTCTCCCACGTGCTCCAGCGAGGGATGGCGAGTGTCGAGCAACTGGCGGAGGAGACCCGGCTGCTCGGCCGGAGCGCCACCGCGTGGCTACGAACCGCTGTGGTCGATGCCTGTCGCGGCATGCGGTCGGTCGGGGAAGCGGACCTGCGGCGGGTGGTGGTGGCCGCCGGCCTACCGGAACCGGAGTGGAACGCGGAGGTCGTCACCCCGGTCGGCCGGTTCTTCGTCGACGCCCTGTGGCGCGCCCAGGGTGTCGCGGCGGAGGCCGACGGTGCCGCCTTCCACCTCTCGGCAGAGGACTGGTCGGAGGACCTCGTCCGGCAGAACGCGATCCACGGCGCGGGGATCGTGCTCCTGCGGTTCCCGGTCCGCCGGCTGCGCTCGGACGAAGCGGCATGTGGACGAGAGATCGACACCCTCTTGCGGAGTCGCTAGGTGACGGTTTCCGCGCTCCAGCGACTCCACCAGAGGGCGGTGAGGGCGTAGACGGCGCCGACCGCCAGGACCGCCGGAGGCGAGACGCCGGACGGGGGCAGGAGGTACGCCGCCGCGAGCAGGGCCGCCACGTAGCTGACGTTGACCAGCATGTCGTAGACGGAGAACACCCGGCCGCGGACGTCGTCGTCCACCACCTGCTGGAGGGTGACGTCCACGCAGATCTTCACGCCCTGCCCGACGAACCCGAGCACGATGCCGGCGACGACGACCGTCCACGGCAGGAACGGCAGGCCGAACGCCACCAGCAGCGGACCGCAGGCGGCCAGCAGCAGCGTCACCCAACGCGCCGTCCCCAGGCGGCGCACCGCCGCCGGCGTCACCGCGGCCGCCACCAGCGCGCCGACGGCCCCCGCGGCGACCGCGACGCCCAGCCCCGCCAGCCCGCCGGGCACGAATCCCTGATCGGTCGAGAAGGTGGTGCGGAAGAGCAGCAGCGTCATGAGGGTGACCAGTCCGAAGCACAGCCGGTGCACGGTGACGACGGCCAGCGCTCCCACCGCGGCCGGCCGGGCCCACACGTGCTGGGCCCCCGCCACCATCCCGGCGACCACCGCCGCCGCGGGCACCCGCCCGGCCCGGCTCTCCTCGTCCGGGCCGAGCGCGCCGCGGGCGAACCGGGCGGCCAGCGCGGCGGCCAGCAGGTACGGCGCCGCCGCGCCCAGCGTCATCAGCGCGTAGCCGGCGTCCCCCGCCACACCGCCGGCCTGCTGCAGCCCGACGGCGACCGCTCCGCCGGCCACGGTCGCCACCGCCCCGGACGTCGTCGACAGCGCGTTCGCCGGCACCAGTGCGTCGGTCGTGTGCGGCAGGGCCGCGGAGAGCGCCGAGAGCACGAACCGCGCCAGCGAGAACAGCGCCAGCCCGGTGAGCAGGAACGGCGCCCCCGCCACGCCACCCGCCACGAGCAGGGCGAGGACGGCGACCAGGCCGGCGCGCAGGAGGTCGGCGTGCACGAGCACCTGACGCCGGCTCCACCGGTCCAGCCAGACGCCGGCGAAGGGACCCACCAGTGAGTACGGCAGCAGCAGGACGGCGAACCCGGCGGCGACGTCGACCGGGTCGGCCGCCCGCTGCGGGTTGAACAGCACCGTGCCGGCGAGGGCGGCCTGCAGCACGCCGTCCCCGAACTGGGCGGAGAGCCGGGTGGCCAGGAGCCGGCGGAAGACGCCGCGCGCCAGGAGGTGCCGCACGGTCGTCCCGGCCTGCCGCACCCGGTCACCCTACGGTGGCCGCCCGGCGTCGCACGGTGGACGACGGGCCGCGCATCCCCCCGTGGCGGACGCGGCCTCCGCCGCCGAGGGGCCCGCGGTTGGGGCACACTGGGATCGATGACTCCCCCGTCCTCGCCCGATCCCGAGTCGGGGCCGCCGGCCCGGCCCGCGACGGGCCGCCGTCGTCCGGACGCGGTTCCCGTGCTCTCGATCGGCTGCCTGGACGACGTCCGCACCGGGTCGCTGCTCGTGGCCATGCCGAGCCTGACCGACCCGACCTTCGCCGGCACGGTCGTCTTCGTGCTCGACCACAACGACAGCGGCACGCTGGGCGTGGTCCTGGGCCGGCCGAGCCAGGTGGAGATCCGCGACGTGCTGCCGGGCTGGTGCGACCTCGCCGTCGACCCCGGGGTGTTCCACGTGGGCGGCCCCTGCGAGACCGACACGGCCCTGTGCCTGGCCGTCTGCGGGACGCCGGGCGACGACTGCGGCCTGCGGCGCGTCGCCGGCGACGTCCACCTGGTCGACCTGGACGCCGACCCCGACGCCCTGGCCGGCCAGGTCCGCGGGTTGCGGGTCTTCGCCGGCTACGCGGGCTGGTCACCGGGCCAGCTGGTCGGGGAGCTCGCCGAGGGGGCCTGGGCCTGCGTGCCCGGCAGCCCGGACGACGTGCTGAGCGCGCTGGCCGGCCCGGAGCTCTGGCGCCGGGTGATGGGCCGGCAGACCGGCCGCCTGGCGGTCCTGTCGACCGCGCCGGCCGACCCGACCGCCAACTGACGCGAGTCCCGGGTGCACGGGAGCCCGGCATCTGGTAGGAACGGGGATGGAAGGGGGCGGTCTGGGGAAGAGGCCGCCCCCTTCCGCATGTCCCGGCCCCGTCCCGGGTCCCTGGCCCTCTCCTGGCGTGCCCCGAGCTTGCGAAGGGCTCGGGAGAGGGTCCTTCTACGGCGAGGGGTCGGGCCGGGACGGCCGCCCTCCTGCAGGTGGAAGGGACCCTCTGCCCCCCGCCACTCGGCCCCCTCCAGGGGCCCGCCGCGAGCTTGCGCGCGGTGGGGAGGAGGGGGTCCTTTCCCTACAGGCCGACGGTCGCCGCCACCTCCGGGTGCGCCGCCCCGTCCACGGACTCCTCCTCCGACGGCAGAGCGATCTCCCGCGGACCGTGGTCGGACAGGGTCACCGTGACGTCGAACTCCTGCCCGGGCAGCGGGGTGCGGTACTGGACGAGCAGGTCGGTGGAGCGGTCGACCGCGACCGACCAGCCCGCCTCCGAGGCGTAGAGCGCCGCCAGCTCGCCGTCGATCGAGCGGTCCCCCTCCCAGGTGTAGCCCGCGTCGCGGAAGGCCCCGGCGGCGTCGGCCTCCTCGGCGGAGAGGTTGAGCACCATCCGGGTGAGGACGTCGACCAGCGGCGCCTGCTCCCCCAGCGTCACCGGGCGGCGCACGTAGGAGGCCTCGGGGAGACCGGCGGCATCCAGCGCGCCGGACAGACCGGGGACGTCGCCGAACCACAGCTCGTCGGCGGTGAAGAACAGCGTTCGAATGTCGTCGGGCCGCCCGTCGTCGTACGCGGTGACCGCCTGCGCGCGTCCGACCCCGTCGGCGAGGTCCACCTCGCCGGTGAGGGTCAGCACCGTGCCCTCGCCGTACGGGGCGGTGACCACGAAGTCGGCCCCGCCCTCCTCGTGGTTGGCCACCAGCAGCCGCGCGAGGAGGCCGGCCTCCTCCTGGGTGACCGGTGCGCCCTCCGGCCGGTCGTCCGTACCGCCGGCGCAGCCGGCGAGCAGCGCGAGCGCCAGCCCCAGGGCAGGGAGCAGCGGACGGCGGCGCGCGGGCATGCGGCCAGGGTAGGCATCGGGGGAGGTCGTCGACCGGGTCCCACGCGGGTGCCCCGCCACGCGACAGGGCCCGCGATCCGTGCGGATCGCGGGCCCTGCAGGCCCCCGGAGGCCCGGCCCTGGCCTGGCGCCGGTCTACCTCCAGGGCACCGCCCCGAGCCCGCGGGAAGGAGGTCCTTCGACGACGACCTCGGGGTGAGTCCTTCTACGAGGGGTGGGCGCAGTGGGGTCCTCGTTCAGCGCTCGATCTCGCCCCGGATGAACCTCTCCACGGCGTCGCGGGCCTCGCTGTCGTCGTACTGCACCGGCGGGCTCTTCATGAAGTAGGACGACGCGGAGAGGATCGGGCCACCGATCCCGCGGTCCTTGGCGATCTTGGCGGCGCGGACGGCGTCGATGATGATGCCGGCCGAGTTCGGGGAGTCCCAGACCTCGAGCTTGTACTCCAGGTTCAGCGGGACGTCACCGAACGCGCGGCCCTCCAGGCGGACGTAGGCCCACTTGCGGTCCGACAGCCACGGGACGTGGTCCGACGGGCCGATGTGCACGTTGCCGGCGCCCATGTCGCGGCCGACCTGGCTGGTGACCGACTGGGTCTTGGAGATCTTCTTGGACTCCAGCCGCTCGCGTTCGAGCATGTTCTTGAAGTCCATGTTGCCGCCGACGTTGAGCTGCATCGTGCGGTCCAGCTGCACGCCGCGGTCCTCGAACAGCTTGGCCAGCACCCGGTGGGTGATGGTGGCGCCCACCTGGCTCTTGATGTCGTCGCCGACGATCGGGACGCCGGCCGCGGTGAACTTCTCCGCCCACCCCGGCGTGCCGGCGATGAACACCGGCAGCGCGTTGACGAAGGCGACCCCGGCGTCGATCGCGCACTGCGCGTAGAACTCCGCGGCCTGCTGCGAGCCGACCGGCAGGTAGCAGACCAGGACGTCGGCTTGCGCCTCGCGCAGTGCCGCGACGACGTCCACCGGTTGCTCGTCGGACTCCTCGACCATCTCGCGGTAGTACCGGCCGAGCCCGTCGAGCGTGGTGCCGCGCTGCACCGGGACGCCCAGCGGCGGGACGTCGCAGATGGTGATGGTGTTGTTCTCGCTGGCGACGATCGCCTCGGACAGGTCGCGGCCGACCTTCTTGGCGTCTACGTCGAACGCGGCGACGAACTCCACGTCGGAGACGTGGTAGTCGCCGAAGCGCACGTGCATCAGGCCCGGCACCGACGTGGTCTCGTCGGCGCCGCGGTAGTAGTGGACACCCTGCACCAGCGAAGCGGCGCAGTTGCCGACGCCGACGATGGCGACCTTGACGGATCCCATGGAGATCTCCTTCTCAGCAGACCGGGTGCGGTCGGTGGGCGCGGACCGTGGGCGGTCCTGCTCGGGGTGGTGACGGGCGTGGAGCTCTCCCGTCAGGGGTCATCGGGACGGGTGGTCAGGAATGCGGTGACGCCTCTCCGGGAGGCGCTTCCGGATCTCCGGGGGCGGCGCCGTCGGTTCGACGCCGTTGGCTCTCGGTCAGCTCCCGGTCGATGAGCTCGGCCAGCCAGCGGACCTCGCGGTCCACCGAGTCCAGGCCGTGGCGCTGGAGCTCGAGGGTGTAGCGGTCGAGGCGCTCCCGCGTGCGGCTCAGCGAGGCCCGCAGCCCCTCGCGCTGCCGCTCCACCGTGCGGCGGCGGCCCTCGAGGATCCGCAGCCGCACGTCGGCGGCGGTGTGCCGGAAGAAGGCCAGGCGGACGCCGAAGAGCCCGCCGTCGTCGTACGCCTCCGGGCCGGCCTGGCTGACCAGCTCGTGGAAGCGCTCCTTGCCCTCCGCGGTGATCGTGTAGACCACCTTCCCGCGCCGTCCGGTCAGCGGCGGTGCGTCCGCCGGCAGCGGTGCCCGCTTGTCGGGCTCGTCGGTGGTGACGTAGCCCGCAGCGTGCAGACGCTTGAGCGCGGGGTACAGCGAGCCGTAGGAGATGCTGCGCAGGCCGCCGAGCACCTGTGCGAGCTGTTTGCGCAGCTCGTAGCCGTGCATCGGGGACTGGTGCAGCAGGCCCAGGATGGCGAACTCGAGCACGTCGCCCTCCCTCGTCGTCCCGCGGATCGATGTATCGGAACGATACATCAAGGACCCCGCGCTCTCGGCCCCGTCCCAGAGGCTCGCCCCGAGCCTGCGAGGGGGAAGGGGGGAGGGGGTCCTTTCGGGGGCCGGAGACCAGCTCGGGTGGGTGTCCATGTCGTCGAACGCCTTCCGATGTCGCCGGCGGTGCGTACATTGGCGCCGTGCCCGGACGTCGATCCGTCGTGGACTACTCGCTGCAGCGGCGAGCCGTCCTCGCCGACGTGTACGCCGGACGCACGGGGCTCTTCGAGGTGTGCGACGCCAGTCCGTACCTCACCCGGGCGGCCAGGTACCACGGCGAGGCGACCGACATCGCCTGTCCGGTGTGCCGCAAGGAACGGCTCATCCTGGTCAGCTACGTCTACGGGGAGCACCTGGGCCCCACGGCCGGCCAGGCGAAGACGCAGGCCGAGCTCACCCGCATGGACGCGATGCAGGAGGAGTTCTCGGTCTACGCGGTCCAGGTGTGCCGCGGCTGCGGGTGGAACCATCTGGACTGCTCGTACGTCCTGGGTGCCGAGCCCGATCCCGGGCGTCAGCCGCGGCGGACCCGGCGACGGGCGGCCACGGAGTAGTACGCGTCACATCCGGAACACGCGGTGCCCTGCGTGGTCGTTGAGACAGCTGGGGGCCGCCGCGCCGCGGGTCGTCCCCGCTGCCACAGCTGAAGACGCCACCCTGGGTGACGGACGCCCTCGTTCGCGTGCCCACCGAGACCCCAACGAGAGAGGGGCCCTGTGCCTCCCCACGACGAGACCTCCCCGGTCGGGCCGCGTGGCGGCTCGGTCCGCCGGCCGCCGTCCGGTCGCACCGTCGGCGGCAGCGGCGGAGGCGGCCGCCCACCGGCGGGCCGCGGAGGCCGG
>NZ_SPQN01000020.1 GCF_004571065.1 Geodermatophilus sp. DF01-2 | reverse complement strand
GATCTCGCCGCCGCGGCCGCCGCGGCCCGCGCGGCCGCCCGCAGCTCGAGCTCGGGCTCGGGCTCGGGTTCGGGCTCGGGCTCGGGTTCGGGTTCGGGCTCGGGTTCGGGTGCGAGCGCGGGCGGCTCCGGTGGCTCCGGGCCCTACGTCAAGCCGACCTCGGGCCGCACCTCCAGCTGCTTCGGCTGGCGCTGGGGCGCCCTGCACGGCGGCGTCGACATCGCCGCGCCCATCGGGACGCCGGTCTATGCCGCGCACTCCGGCATCGTCCAGCGGGCCGGCACGGCCACCGGGTTCGGCTACGCCGTCTACATCCGCGGGGACGACGGCGCGGTGACCGTCTACGGGCACGTCAACCAGTACTTCGTCCGTGCCGGCGAGCGGGTCGTCGCCGGTGAGCAGATCGCCGAGGTCGGCAACCGGGGCCAGTCCACCGGACCGCACCTGCACTTCGAGGTCCACCCCGGCGGCGCGATGTACGGCGGTCAGGTCGACCCGGTCCCGTGGATGCGTGCCCGCGGCGCGAGCATCGGCGGCTGCTGAGCGGCCCCCTGTCCCCGCCACCCGCGAGCCTGCGAGTGGCGGGGGCAGGGGGGCCTCTCTCAGCCGGTGGGCGCCGCCGAGGTCAGGCCGCAGTTGGCGACGACGTACTCGGTCAGCGCGGTTTGCGCCGGTCCCAGGCCCTGGCTGACCTCCGCCTCGGCCGCGGCGTAGGCCTGCTGTCCCGCCGGCGTGCCGAGGTCGAGGGTGGCCGCCGTGTCGGAGAGCCGGCCGAACGCGTCGAGCAGGGCTTCCCAGTCGGGGGCGATCTCGGCCGGGGCCTCGACCTGCTCCAGCCGGGCGACGACGTCCGGCAGCCGGCCGGCCACCTCCTCGGGGGCGGTCGCGCCGAGCGTGCTCTGCAGCTCGGTGAAGGCGCTGGTGATGTCGGTGCAGAACGTCTCGGCGGCGGGGTCGGGGGCCGTCGTCCCGCTGGGCGCGGCGGACGACGACGTCGCCGGCGCGGAGGTGCTGGACGCAGCGGCCGGCTCGTCGTCTCCGGACCCGCCGCAGGCGGTGAGCAGGACGACGGCGACGGCCCCCGCGAGGGCCGAGCGGAGCAGCGGGGCGGGGGAGCGCATGCATCGACGGTATCCGCCGGTCGCGCCCCGGAAGAGGGCCCCCTGCTCCCCGCCCCTCGTAAGAGGACCCCGTCCTCCCCACCCCTCGCAGGCTCGGGGCGGGACCCGGGACGGGGCCGGGGACCCTGCAGGGGGCCGGCGGCTACCGTGCCGAACGTGAGCACCCCGGCCGACCCGCGCAGCACCTGGGACCTCCCCGCGCCGGGGACCATGCTCCGGACGGCGCGGCTGGAGCCCTTGGTCACCCGCGTGCTGGCGCCGAACCCCTCGCCGATGACCCTCGACGGCACCAACACCTACGTGGTGGGCGCCCCCGGCAGCGGGCAGGCCGTGCTGGTCGACCCCGGTCCCGACGATCCGGCGCACCTGGCCGCGGTGGAGGCCGCCTTGGCCTCCCGGGACGCCCGGTGCGTCGCCGTCCTGGTCACCCACCACCACGGCGACCACGCCGAGGCGGCGCTGCCGTGGGGCGAGCGGTTCGGCGCGCAGGTGGCGGCCGCCGACACGCGGGTGGCCGGGCCGGGCGGCCGGGTGCTCGAGCCGGGGGAGCGGCTCGCACTGGCCGGGACGACGCTCGCCGTCGTCCCCACGCCCGGGCACACCGCCGATCACCTGGCCTTCCGGTTGGAGTCCGGCGCGGTGCTGGTCGGCGACCACGTGCTGGGCCGGGGGACCTCGGTGGTCACCCACCCGGAGGGCGACGTGCTGGCCTACCTGGCGTCCCTGCGGCGGGTGCACGACCTGGGCCCGAGCGCGCTGTACTGCGGGCACGGACCGGAGCTGACCGAGGACCCGGGCGCGGTCCTGGACTTCTACCTGGCCCACCGGGCGTTCCGGGAGGGGCAGCTGCTCGCGGCGATGGTGCGCGGTGCCCGGACGGTCGACGAGCTGGTGGCCGACGTCTACGCCGAGGTGCCGCGGGAGGTGTGGCCGGCCGCGGCGCAGTCCACCCGGGCGACGCTGGACAAGCTGGCCGCCGAGGGGCACGTCGTGCTGGACGGCGACCGGGTGCGGCTCCCGTGAGCGAGCAGGAGCGTGAGCATCGCAGCGAGGAAGGAGCGAGGAGCGGAGCGCCCCGCGGGAGCGAACCATGGGCGCCGTGAGGGACGTCGCGGTGGTCCGCGCGGCCGGGAGCGAGCGCGACCAGCGGCGGGCGGCGGCCGCGCTGCGGACGGCCGGGCTGGGTCCGGGCGACCGGCTGCTCGTCTCGGCCGCCGCCTCCCCCGCATTGCTGGCCGTCGTGCTGGGCGCGCTGCGCACCGGCGTCGTCCCGGTGGTGCTCGACCCTGCGCTGCCCGCCGCAGAACGGGCCGCGCTCGCCGAGGACGCCGACCCGGCCCTCGACGCCGGCAGCGACCCGGCGCGGCTGCTGAGCGGGGACGACGAGGCCGAGCTGGCCGACGTCCCGCTGGCCCGGCCGATGCACTACACCTCCGGCACGACCGGTCGCCGCAAGGGCGTGTGGTCCGGGGTGCTGGCCGCCGACGACGCCCGCGCGCTGGCTGCCGAGGAGATCGAGCTGTGGGGCTTCGGCCCGGCCGACCGGCACCTGGTGCTCTCCCCGCTGCACCACTCGGCGCCGCTGCGGTTCGCCGTCTCCACGCTGCTGGCCGGCGGGGAGGTGCTGCTGCCCGGCCCGTTCGACGCCGTTGGCGCGGCGGAGGTCATCACCACGGAGCGACCCACCACCACGTTCTGCGTGCCCACCCACCTGCAGCGCCTCCTCGCGCACGGCGGCGTCGACTGGTCGTCGTTCCGGCGGCTCGTGCACGCCGGGGCGCCCTGTCCGGAGCCGCTGAAGCGGGCGGTGCTCGCCGCGCTGCCCGAGGGCAGCGTGTGGGAGTTCTACGGGTCCACCGAGGCCCAGTTCACCGTCTGCTCGCCGGAGGACTGGCTGGCCCACCCCGGCAGCGTCGGCCGGGCGCGGCCGGGGCGGCGGCTGGTGACCGACGAGCGCGGGCAGCTGTGGTGCGCGGTGCCGCGCTGGGCCCGGTTCGAGTACTGGCGGGCGCCGGAGAAGACCGCGGCGGCCCGGCGCGGCGACCTGGTGACCGTCGGCGACCTGGGCCGGGTGGACGGCGACGGGACGGTGTGGCTGGACGGCCGCCGCGAGGACCTGGTGATCTCCGGCGGGGTGAACGTCTACCCGGCCGAGGTGGAGGCGGTGCTCGACGCGCACCCCGGTGTCGTGGAGAGCGCCGTCGTCGGCGTCCCCGACGAGCAGTGGGGGCAGCGGGTCGTCGCCGCCTACGTGGGCACCGCCGCCCCGGACGACCTCGCCGCCTGGGCCCGGGAGCGGCTGAGCCCGGTCAAGCGGCCCAAGAGCCTGCACCCGCTCGGCGAGCTGCCCCGCACCTCGACCGGCAAGGTGCGCCGGCTGGACCTGCCGGAGGCGCTGGGGCTGTGACGGGCGGGTGGGACGTCGACGGGGAGGACGTCGTCGTGGTGGGGGCCGGCACGTCCGGCGCTCCGCTGGCCGCGCGATTGGCCGACGCCGGACGGCGGGTGCTGGTGCTGGAGGCCGGCGCGGACCACGTCGAGTTCCCGCACGTGTTCACCGACGCCGCCCGGATGGGCGCGGCAGTCCCCGGGCACCCGGCCAACTGGGACCTCACCGGGGTGCTCACCGAGGAGGTGACCTTCCCGGTGCCGCGCGGCCGGGTGGCCGGCGGGTCCAGCGCGCTCAACGGCGGCTACTTCGTCCGCGGCACCCGGGCCGACTTCGACGGCTGGGCCGCCGCCGGCAACGACCTGTGGTCGGCCGACGCGGTGCTGCCGGCGTTCGTCCGGCTGGAGGCCGACCGGGAGTACGGCGACCGGCCCGGCCACGGCGCGTCCGGCCCGGTCCCGGTGCAGCGACCGGAGCACGACCACCCGCTGTCCGACGCGCTCGGCGCCGCCGCCGCCGAGCTGGGCTTCCCCGCGGAGCCGGACAAGAACGCCGGCGGGCCGCCCGGCTGGGGACCGGTTCCGCTCAACGTGGCCGGCGGGGTCCGGGTGAACACCGCCATGGCCTACCTCTCGCCGCGCCGCGGGAACCCCGGGCTGACCGTGCGCGGCGGCGTGCACGTGCGCAGGGTGGTCGTCGAGTCCGGCCGCGCGGTGGGCGTCGAGACGGCGGACGGCGTCGTCCGCGCCGCCGAGGTGGTGCTCGCCGCCGGCGCGGTCGGGTCGCCGGCGCTGCTGCTGCGCTCGGGCATCGGGCCGGCCGACGAGCTCCGCGCCCTGGGCATCGACGTGGTGGCCGACGTCCCCGGGGTGGGGAGGGACTTCACCGACCACCCGGACGTCTACGTCACCTGGCGCCCGGCCCGGCGGCTGCCGATGCCCCGGGACCTGCATCCGCTGCACAGCGTCCTCAACGCCACCGCCGACGGTTCGACGGTGCCCGGCGACCTGGAGGTGCTGCCCTGGCTCAAGCCGTTCAGCCGGGTGATGGTGGCGCGGACCTCCGCCGGGGTCGCGCGGGTGCTGCGCCGGCCGGGTGCCACGCTGCGGGCGCTGCGCGGCGCCTCGCTGCACCGGCTGCTCGACACCGCGCGGCGTCGCGACGACCTGTTCCTCGGCGTCGCGCTGCAGCGGGAGGACAGCCGCGGCCGGCTGACGCTGACCGGCACCGACCCGCGGGTCCAGCCGCGGATCGAGTACCGCTACCTCACGACCGACTCCGACCGGCGGCGGATGCGGCAGGGGGTGCGGCTGGCGGCCGAGTTGCTGCGGACGGTGGCGATGGCCCCGCTGGTCGCCGGGCGGACCGGCCTGCCCGACGACGTCCTCGCCTCCGACCGGGAGCTGGACCGTTGGATCCGCCGCTCCCTGGCCACCGCGGTGCACCTGGCGGGGACGGCGCGGATGGGGCCGGACTCCGACCCCGGGGCCGTGGTCGACCAGCACCTGCGGGTCCGCGGGGTCCAGGGGCTGCGGGTCGTGGACACCTCCGTCATGCCCACGGTCACCTCACGCGGCCCGGCGGCGACCGCGGTGATGCTCGGTGAGCGGGCCGCGGAGCTGATGACCGGGACCTGACGCCCGTCCCTGGCGCGGGGCGGACGGGCGCCAGCGCCCGGTCAGGCCGTGGCGGACTGGAGCATCTCGTAGTCCTCGACCTGCAGCTGTCGGGTCGCCTGGCGGTAGTCGTCCACGCTGCCCGACCAGTTGTTGGTGATGTGGCCCTCCGCGGTCTTGTACCAGCTGTTGCAGCCGCCGGCGAAGGCGGTGCTGCGGAGCTGCTCCTGCAGCTGGTCGTTGTACCGCTGCATCGCGTCGGCGCGGACGTCGAGGGCGACCGCGGAGTGAGCCTCGCGGGCACGCAGTGCCTGGAGGACGTAGTCGTACTGGCACTCCAGCATGAGGATGATCGAGTTGTGCCCCAGGTTGGTGTTGGGCCCGTAGAGCAGGAAGAAGTTGGGGAAGCCATTCACGGTTATGCCCAGGTAGGCGTGCGCGCCGTCCTGCCAGATGTCCCGCAGTGACCGTCCGTCGCGCCCGGTGATCTCGAGACTGCCGAGGAAGGAGAGCGTCTCGAACCCGGTGGCGAAGACGACGACGTCGAACTCGTGGACGGTGCCGTCCTGGGTCCGGATGCCCTCCGGCACGACCTCGGCGATGCGGTCGGTGACCAGCTCGACGTCGTCCCGCATCAGCGCGGGGTAGTAGGTGTCGGCGACCAGGACGCGCTTGCAGCCCAACGGGTAGTCCGGCCACAGCTTCTCCCGGAGCACCGGATCGGGGACCTGTGTGTCCAGCAGCTCGCGGGCGATCCGGTAGAACTCGTCGAGCACCGGGTTGCTCTCGAGCTGCATCGCGCCGACCCAGCTCTCGTGCTCTGCGTAGAAGGCCTCGCGGCTCTCCCGGAGGCGGGCGGGGTCGCTGAAGGTCCGCAGCTCCTCGGGGTCGTAGGGCCGGTCCATCCGGGGCACGTGGTAGTTCGCCGAGCGCTGGAAGACCGTGAGGGAGGCGACCTGCTCGGCGATCTCGGGGACGATCTGCACGGCACTGGCGCCGTTGCCCACGACGGCGACCCGCTTGCCGGTGAGGTCCACGTCGTGCCGCCACTGCGCCGAGTGGAAGGCTTCCCCGCGGAAGCTCTCCCGGCCGGGGATGCCCTTGAAGGAGGGACGGTTGAGCTGGCCCCAGGCCCCGATGAAGAGCTCGGCGCGGATCTGCTCGCCCGAGACCGTCTCGATCACCCACGCGCCGCCGGCGTCGTCCCAGGTGGCCCGACTCACCTCGGCGTCGAGCCGGATGTGCTCGGCCAGCCCGTGGCGCTCCACGAAGGAGTCGATGTTCGCCCGGATCTCGGGCTGCTGCCCGTAGAGCCGGCTCCAGTTGGGCTGCTCGTCGTCGAAGGCGTACCAGTACAGGTGCGACTGCACGTCGCAGGCGGCGCCGGGGTAGGTGTTCTCCCGCCACGTGCCTCCGATGGCGTCGGCCTTCTCCAGGATCACGAAGGACGTCTCGCCCTCCATCCGGAGCCGGGCGGCCATGCCGAGGCCTCCGATGCCGGCGCCCAGGATCGCCACCTTGTACTCGTCGCTCATGACACTCCTCGGGGAAGGGTCCCCTGGCCTGCCGCCCGGGGAGAGACGGTCTTGCCGACGGGGCGCGCCGGCTGCTGAGGTCGTCGATGACCGGCTGCGGCCCCGCGAACGACCGGAAGTGTGATCTGTGCCATGACGCTGCCCGAGAGGCCTGAAACAGTCAAGGACTCTGTTTCAGGCGCTCTCGCCGCGCGAGCGCACGAGCTGGCTGCCGAGTGGCTCGTCCACGGTCGGCGGCTGGATATGCAGGCGCTCGCGGCCGAGCTCGGGATCTCGCGGGTGACCCTCTTCCGGCACGCAGGGGGCCGCGAGGCCGTGCTCGGTGCGGCGTTGTGGCTGCTCACCCGGCGGACCTTCGCCGCGGCGGAGCGGCAGTGGGACCTCGCACCCGACGGCGGGCTGCGCTCGGTCGGCGTCATCCGGATGTTCAACGAGGCTGTCTCGTCGGCCCCGGCTCTACGCCGGCTCCTGGACCAGGAGCCCGCGCTGACCATCCGCGTGCTGACCGACCCGAGGGGCGCGATCCAGTCCGGCGTCGTCGCCGCGGTGGAGGCGCTGCTTCGGCGCGATGCGGAGGACGCCGGCCTGCCCCTCCTCGCCGAGCCCGGTGCGCTCGCGTTCGCGCTCGTCCGCATCGGCGAGTCGTTCCTCTATGCCGACGTCCTCGCCAACCGGGTGCCCGATGTCGACACCGCCAACCGGCTGCAGCGGGCGCTCATCGAGGGACCGTCCTGACCGGTCGGTCCCGGTGTGGTGCGTCCGGCCCTCGCAACGGGGTGCCGTTGTCTAGCCGGCGCGCTCTGGTTACCGTCGCCGACGATGTGAGGAGACTCACCCCGTCCGTGAGGAGAACCGGTGAAGACGAAGGCCGCAGTGCTCTGGGGAACGCACCAGGACTGGCAGATCGAGGAGGTCGAGCTCGACGACCCGGTGGCCGGGGAGGTGCGGATCAAGCTGGCCGCCTCGGGGATGTGCCACTCCGACGAGCACATCCGGGAGGGGGACATCCAAATCCTCCCGCCCGGCGATTTCCCGTTCATCGGCGGGCACGAGGGCGCCGGCATCATCGACAAGGTCGGCCCCGGGGTGACCAGCCTGAAAGAGGGCGACCACGTCGTCCTCGGCTTCATCCCGGCGTGTGGCCGCTGCGAGTCCTGCTCGACCGGGCACCAGAACCTGTGTGACAACGGGGCCACGCTGATCACCGGCCAGATGATCGCCGACGGCGGTTACCGGGCGCACGTCAACGGCAAGGACGCCGCCACCATGTGCCTGCTCGGCACCTTCTCGCCGTACGTGGTGGCCCACGAGTCGTCGGTCATCAAGATCGACGAGGACATCCCGCTGGACAAGGCGGCGCTGGTCGGCTGTGGCGTGACGACCGGATGGGGCTCGGCGGTCTACGCCGCCCAAGTCGAGGCCGGGGACACCGTCGTGGTCATCGGCATCGGCGGCGTCGGGTCCAACGCCGTGCAGGGCGCCGCCCTGGCCGGCGCCAAGCGGGTCGTCGCCATCGACCCGGTGGAGTTCAAGCGCGAGCAGGCCATGGCGCTCGGGGCGACCCACACCTTCGCCAGCATGGAGGAGGCCGTGGAACCGCTGCGGGAGCTCACCCGCGGGAAGATGGCGGACAAGGCCATCATCACCGTCGGCCGGATCGAGGGCGCCCAGATCGCCGAGATGATGGCCTTGATCAAGAAGAACGGCACCGGGGTCGTGACCGGCATGGGCGACATGACCGCCTCGGACGTCAGCCTGAGCCTGTTCGACCTGGCGATGATGCAGAAGCGGCTGCAGGGCTCGATCTTCGGCAGCGCCAACCCCCGCTTCGACATCCCCAAGCTGCTGGGGCTCTACCAGGAGGGTCAGCTCAAGCTCGACGAGCTGATCACCAAGACCTACCGCCTCGAGGACATCAACCAGGGCTACGCCGACATGCTCGCCGGCAAGAACGTCCGCGGCGTGATCATGTACGGCGAGGAGGACTACTGACCGCTCCGGAGGGCGGCGTCGGGCTCGACGCCGCGCTGTCCGACCGCCTGCGGGAGCAGGTGGTCGGACGGCGCCGCGAGGTCGAGCTGGTCCTCGCCGCGCTGCTGGCCGGCCGGCACATGCTCCTGGAGGGGCCGCCGGGCACGGGCAAGTCCACGTTGCTGCGCGGGCTGGCGCAGGCGGCAGGGTTGCCGTTCGAGTTCGTCGAGGGCAACGCCGAGCTGACACCCGCCCGGCTGGTGGGCCACCACGACCCCTCGAGGGTCATGAGCGAGGGCTACGCCGAGGAGGTCTTCGTCGACGGGCCGCTCAGCGCGGCCATGCGCAGTGGCGCCCTGCTGTACGTGGAGGAGATCAACCGCGTTCCGGAGGAGACGCTCAACGTCCTGATCACGGTGATGAGCGAGGGGGAGCTGCACGTGCCGCGGCTGGGGCGGCTCGTCGCGGCCGACGGGTTCCGGCTGGTTGCGGCCATGAACCCGTTCGATGCCGTCGGCACCGCCCGGATCGCCTCGGCCATCTACGACCGGACCTGCCGCGTCCGGATGGACTACCAGGACGCCGAGGACGAGACGGAGATCGTCCGTCGCAACGCCGCGCGGGTGGCGGTGGACGACGGGTTTCGGGCACAGGTGGTGGACCTGGTCCGCCGCACGCGGTCGCACCCGGACGTGCGGGTCGGCTCCTCCGTGCGCGGGGCCATCGACCTGGTCCTGGTGGCCGCCGCACTGGCCGGGCTGCGGAAGGCCGCGCCGGTCGACCCGGCCGTCTCGCTCGACGCGGCCCTCACTGCCCTTTCTGGACGCCTCCGGATGCAGGAAGGGTCGTCCCGCACCGCCGAGGACGTCGTCCGGGAGCTGTGGGCCCAGGTCTTCGGGCCGCCCCCGCCGGGCGCGGAGGAGGACGAGGCCCCGGGGGAAGCCCGCCGGCCGGGCCCGGCGTACCGCCGGGCCCGGCCGGCCCAGACCCCACCGGGGTGCAGCGCCCCGACCTGACCCTCGAGGGCGAGGACGCACAGGCCGAGATCGCCGAGGCCGGGCGTCGCACGACCTCCCGCCGGGATCTGGCGCGGGCGCCGGTGTTCGAGCAGCTGTCCCCGCGGCTCGGGGAGCTCGACGAGACGGCCTTCGAGGACGCGCTGGCTGCGGACCCCGACGCGGCCCTCGGTCTGCTCGCCGACATGGCCGGAGCCACTGACCCGCGGCTGCGCGCCCTGGCCCGCCGGCTCGCCGGCCGGGTGGCGGTGCGGTTGGGGCGCCGGGGGCCGGCGCGGCAGCGCGGCATCGGGAGGTTGCGCCGGATCCGGCTGGAGCCGGGCGGGGACCTCGACGTCGAGGGCAGTCTCGACGCGCTGCTCACGGCGGCCGCGAGCGGGCAGCCGCCAGCGGTGGAGGACCTGCGCGGCACCGCGTGGGCGAGGCCGGCGACCGCCCTGTGCCTGCTCGTGGACCGCAGCGGGTCGGTGGGCGGTGCACGCCTGGCAGCGGCGTCGCTGGCCGCGGCGGCCGTGGCGCTGCGCGCCCCGGACGACTACAGCGTCGTGGCGTTCAGCGACCGGGCGATCGTGGTCAAATCCCAGGACCGGCCCCGGCCGGCCGCAGCCGTGGTCGACGACCTGCTGCAGTTGCGCGGACACGGGCTCACCGACCTCGCGCACGCGCTGGACACCGCACGGGCCCAGCTCGAGCGGTCGGTGGCACCTCGCCGGCTGACCGTCCTGCTGTCGGACGGCCGGCCGACGAGCGGCCCCGACCCGGTTCCCTACGCGCGCCGACTCGAGGAACTCGTCGTCGTGGCACCGGCGGACGACGCGGTGGAGGCCCGGGCCTTCGCCGCGGCGTCCGGAGCGCGGTTGTCCACGGTTGCCGGCCCCTCGGGCATCCCGCGCGCCCTGGAGTTCCTCGCCGAGGGCTGACCCTGCGCCGTAGTCCGGGAGCACTCCGGGGCTACGGCGCAGGGTCAGGAGCGGCGGCGGGTCAGGAGAGGCGGTGCTGGCCGAGGAACTCGAGCACCATGGGGACGAACTCCTCGGCACGCTCGACGCCGAGGGCGTGGCTGGACCCCGGGCCGGTGAACATCTCCAGCCGCGCTCCCGGGATCTGCTCGGCGACGCGCTGTCCCTGCCACGGCGGGGTCAGCAGGTCCTGCTCGCCGGCCACGACGAGGGTCGGGGCGGCGATCCTCCCGAGCCGGTCCTGGGTGTCGTGGGCGATGTCGGCATCCCACTGCTCGGCGGTCGTGGCCATCTGGGCCTCCGTGCTCGGGAACAGCGGCAGGAGCTGCTCGACCAGCGCCCCGAACTCCGGGCTGTCGAGCAGCTGCGGGGAGAACGCCATCCCCAGCGCCCCGAGGGCGGCCTCGAGGTCGCCGGTGCGCCAGGGATGGGCCAGCGCGGTGAACACCGACCGCTGCAGGCCGTCGGTCCGTCCCCAGGTGCACAGCAGGACCAGCGAGGCCACCCGCTCCGGCGCGGTGAGGGCGAGCTCCTGGGCGACGGCGCTGCCCAGGGAGTAACCGAGGACGTGCGCCCGCTCGATGCCCAGCGCCTCGAGCAGCCCCTGCGCATCGGCGGCCAACGTGCTGACGCTGATCTCGCCCGCGCCGCGCTCGGAGCCACCCATGCCCCGCAGGTCGTAGGTGATGACCCGGTGGCTGCTCGCCCAGACCTGAGCGGTCTCGGTCCAGAAGCCCAGCGACTGGCTGGTGCCGTTGACGATGAGCAGCGGGTCTCCGTCTCCGTACTCCTGCACGGCGACGGCGATGTCGCCGACCTGGACGGTGCGGGCGTCGTGGACGGTCGGTGCGCTCAACGGGCCTCCCCTGCAACGCTCCGCCGTTCTGTTACGGCGGACGGTGTGGCGCACTCCACCACATCCGGGGTCCCGGAGCCAGCCCCGGATGGCGACCGCACAGCTCGGTCAGACCTCGAGGCCCGGGAGCGTCCCGCCGTCCACCTGCTGCATCTGCAGGGCGACCAGCCCCGCCTGCAGCAGCCCCACCCCCCGGCTGGTCGAGAGCTGGACGCCGGTCAGGGCCACGATCCGGTCCAGTCGCTTGTCCAGGGTGTTGGGGTGGACGTGGAGCGCCTCGGCAGTGTCCCGCCGGCTGCGCTCGTGTGCCAGCCAGCACCGGGCCGTGGTGAGCAGCTCGGGGTGTGCGGTCAACGGTTCGAGCAGCGCGGCCAACCGCTCGCGGGCCGGTCCGGGCTGGGCGTACTGGTGCTCCAGGACGAGGTCGTCGGAGGAGTACAGGCCGGCCGGACGGCCGAGGAGCCGGACCAGGTGCAGCAGCTCGCGGGCCTGGCCTGCCGCAGCGGGCAGCGCGGTCAGGGACGTCGCCGGCACGGCGACGGCCGTGGGTTGCGCTCCTGCCGCCCGGCCGAGCAGCTGCACCACCTGCGCGGTCTCCGCGGGGCCGGGCAGGTGTGTCGCCGTGCCGGGCAGGAGCACCAGACCGCCGGCCGGGGACAGCGACGACAAGGTGGCCGCACGCCCGGGCAGCCGGTCGACCACCGCCTGCACCCGCCGGACCTTCCGCCGTCCGGCCACCTCGGGGTCGACGGCCTCGTCGCGTTCGTCGTCGGTCGCTCCCACGTGGAGCGACACCACGAGGTAGGCCTCGGCGATCACGACGCCCAGCCGCTGCGCGAGTGCGGCCGGCGTCCGGCCGTCGAGCACGTCCTGTACGAGGCTGCGCCAGGCCGAACCCTCGTGGTGCTCGATGGACCGTCGCTCCTCCATGTAGGCCTCGGTGACCGCCTGCAGCATCGCCTGCAGGTAGCGCTGGAGGTACTCGGTGAAGCCCGCCACCTGCGCCTCGCACCCACGGGGAACCTGCTCGACGAGCATCTGCCACGTCACCCGGTTGCCGATCACGTACGCCATCAGGACGGCGTCTAGCGGCACCCCCTCCTCGGCCCGGCGGGCCGCGCCTGCCGAGGCCGCGGTGAGCTCGCCGTGCGCAGGCAGCCGATCCTCGCGGCAGCAGCGCACGAAGGCCGCCATGTTGTCCCGGCACACCTGCGCGATCTCGCCGCGGAGCTGCTCCTCGGGCAGCCGGCGGTAGAAGGGGATCTCCTCGACGAACCCGGTGAGCATGCGCCGCACTGCCTCACCCAGCCGGCGGTAGACGGCCTGCACCAGGTCGGGCGGCGGGGGTGGGGGCGACGGCGACAGGACCGGGGAGAGGCTGCTCACGGTCTCCTCGGCTGGCGGTGGGAGCGGCGGATCGTCACCCGTCCAGTGTGACCCCTCACACAGTCGCGTCCTCAAGGGTAGGAGCACAACCCCTGCCCCCTCGGAGTGGTCCTGGAC
This sequence comes from Geodermatophilus sp. DF01-2, assembly GCF_004571065.1. Lineage (GTDB taxonomy): Bacteria > Actinomycetota > Actinomycetes > Mycobacteriales > Geodermatophilaceae > Geodermatophilus. The sequence goes on along the minus strand of NZ_SPQN01000020.1, from coordinate 37,114 downwards.
ACACTCGTGCCACTCGCGGCCGGTCGTGCTGCGTCGAGGAGGAGTCTGTGTCCCGATCCCCACGGTCCCGTCTCGCGGCTCTCGCCGCCGTGGCCTCTCTCTCACTCGTCGCGGCCTGCGGTGGCTCCGAAGCCGACGCCGAGGCCGGCGCCGGCGCGGAGGGTTCCGGCACCGACAGCGAGATCGTCGCCGAAGCCCAGGCCGCCGTCGAGCAGAACCGTCGCGGCACCGACCGCGCCCTGCCCGACAGCTCCCCGGCTCCCCTCCCCGACCAGAACATCTGGGTCATCTCGTGCCTGGAGGCCGGTGAGGGGTGCTCGGCACCCGCTGCCGGAGCCAAGGAGGCGGGCGAGGCGCTCGGCTGGGACGTGACCGTCTTCGACGGCAAGGGCACCCCGGACGGATTCGCCGAAGGTATCCGCACGGCGATCGCCGACCAGGCCGACGGGATCATCCTCGACGTCGTCGACTGCGTCGCGGCCAAGAGCGCGCTCGAGGAGGCCAAGGCCGCGGGGATCCCGATCTACGCCTTCTACTCGCTCGACTGCGACGACCCGCTGCTCGGCGAGGGCGGCGAGCCGCTCTTCGACGCCGAACTGCAGTACGAGGAGGGGCGCACCTACGCCGAGCAGGTCGAGGACGTCTACTCCAAGAGCGTCGCGGACTACGTGATCGCGGAGACCGACGGCCAGGCGAAGGTCATCCAGTTCATCGAGGACGACATCCTGGTCGCCCAGCACCTGTACAAGGGGTTCGCGCGTCACCTCGAGCCGTGTGGCGGGTGCGAGATCGTCGCGCAGGTCCCCTTCACGCTGACCGACCTGGCCACCGGGCAGCTGCGGGCCAAGGCCGCGGCCGCGCTGACCCAGCACCCGGACGCCAACGTCGTCTACGTCCCCTACGACGCGGCGCTGACCCTCGGCATCGCGCAGGCCGTGACGGCCTCGGGCCGCGACGACGAGCTGCTGGTCACCGGTGGCGAGGGGCTGTCGCCCAACATCGGGTTCGTCCGCGAGGGCAAGGGCCAGGACATGATCGCCGGCGCCCCCGCCCGCTGGGTCGGCTGGGCCGCGATCGACGGCATGAACCGGCTCCTGCAGGGCGAGGAGCAGGTCGACCCAGGCATCGGCCTGCAGACCCTCGACACCTCCTCCCCCTCCCTGCCGACGGAGACGACCTTCTACGACGGCAACATCGACGAGGAGGGCAAGCCGACGCAGGACTACGAGGCCAACTACCGGCGCATCTGGGGCCTGTCCTGACCGCTGGCAGCGGAGGCGTGCCGGACGTCGTCCTGCACGCCTCCGGGCTGAGCAAGACCTTCGGCCCGACGACGGTCCTCACCGACGCCTCGCTCGCGGTCGGCCGGGGCGAGGTGCACGCGCTGCTCGGCGGGAACGGATCGGGGAAGTCGACGCTGGTCAAGCTGCTCGCCGGCGTCCACCGGGCCGACCCGGGCGGCACGATCTCCGTCGGAGGGGCGTCGACGCCGGCCGAGCGCTGGTCGGCCGAGGTGGCCAGGCAGCACGGGCTGCACTTCGTGCACCAGGACCCGGCGGTCTTCCCTGCGCTCAGCGTCGCGGAGAACATCGCCATCGGGCACGGGTTCGTGACCGGCCGGACCGGCCGCATCGACCGGAGGGCGACCCGCCGGCGCACTGCCGAGGTGCTGGAGCGCTTCTCCATCCCGGCGACGCCGGACATGCCGGTGGCGGCCCTGCGGCCGGCCGACCGGGTCATGGTGGCCATCGCCCGCGCGCTGCAGGACCAGGAGGACGCCCACGACGGCGTCCTCGTGCTGGACGAGCCCACCGCCTCGCTCCCCGCCTGGGAGGTCGAGGTCCTGCTCACGGCGCTGCGCCGCTATGCGGAGGCCGGCCAGACCATCGTGTACGTCAGCCACCGGCTGGGCGAGGTCCTCGGCCTGGCGGACACGGTCACCGTGCTGCGCGACGGGCACGTGGTCGGGTCGCGCGCGGTGTCCGGGATGACCGAGTCCGGGCTGGTCGAGATGATCGTCGGGCGACCGCTGGACCGGGTCTTCCCGGAGCCGCGTACCGCACCGCCGGGCGAGGTTGCGCTGTCGGTGCGCGGTCTGGTTGCCGGGCCACTGCGGGGCGTCGACCTGGAGCTGCACCGCGGGGAGGTGCTCGGCGTCGCCGGTCTGCTGGGGTCCGGGCGCACCGAGCTGCTGCACGCACTGTTCGGTGACCTCCCCACGACCTCCGGCGAGCTCCTGCTGGACGGCCGGCCGCTGCGGGTCCGCGGGCCGCGCGAGGCGATGCGGGCCGGGCTCGCCCTCGTCCCCGAGGACCGGGGGGCGGAGGGGTTGTTCGCCGGCATGTCTGTGCGCGCGAACCTGTCGGCCACCGTCGTCCCCTCCTACTGGCGCCGCGGGCGGCTCCGGCACCGCGCCGAGCGCGACGACGCCCGCCGGCTCGTGCACCGCTACGGGGTCAAGCCGGCCAGCGACCTGCCGCCGGCCGGCACGCTGTCCGGCGGCAACCAGCAGAAGGTCGTCCTGGGCCGCTGGCTGCGCCGCGAGCCCGCGGTCCTGCTGCTCGACGAGCCGACCCAGGGCGTCGACGTCAACGCCCGCGCGGACATCTACACCCACGTGCGGGCCGCGGCCGACCGCGGCACCGCCGTCCTGCTCGTGACCTCGGACTTCGAGGAGATGGCGCACGTCGCCGACCGGGTCGTCGTCCTGCGCGAGGGTCGGGTGGCCGCCGAGCTGCGTGCTCCCGACATCACCGCTGACCGTCTCACCGAGCTCTCCTACCTGACCGCGGAGGTCCCCGCATGACGACCGGCTCCACCCAGGAGACCTCGGAGCAGGTCCCGGCCACCGACAGCGACGCCATCCGGTCGGAGACCCCGGTCACCGGGCCACCCGCACCGTGGACCGCCCGGGCCATGCCGTTCGTCGAGCGGTACGCGCTGCTGATCCTGTTCCTGCTGCTGTGCCTGTTCTTCAGCGTCTACGAGCCGACGAGCGGCACGTTCGCGAGCTCGGCCAACTGGCGCAACATCCTCGGCAACGAGGCGGTCATCGCGATCACCGCGCTCGCCTCGATCATCCCGCTCACCTGCGGGCAGTTCGACCTGTCCGTCGGGTCCGTGGTGGGGCTCTCCTCGATCGTCACCGCGAGTGCGGCCGCCGAGCACGACCTGCCGGTCGCTGTGGCGATCGGCCTCGGCGTCCTCTCCGGCTGCCTGGTCGGGCTCTTCAACGGCGTGCTCGTCGCGCGGATCGGGGTCAACGCGCTCATCGCGACGCTGGGCACGGCCACGCTGGTCGCCGGGCTGATCTCCCTCTACACCGCCAACCAGGTCATCAGCATCGGCATCCCCGAGAGCATCACGGCGCTCGGTTCGGGTACCTGGCTCGGGCTGCCGCGGACGGTCTTCACGCTCGCCGTCGTCGCGTTCGCCGTCTGGTACGTCCTCACGCAGACCCCGTACGGTCGCTACCTGACCTCGGTCGGGGTCAGCCCGGGCTCGGCCCGGCTGGTCGGCCTGCGGGTCGACCGGTACGTCCTGTCGAGCTTCGTGCTGTCCGGCGGCCTGGCCGGGGTCGCCGGCGTCCTGCTGCTGGCCCGGGCTGGCACGGCCAATCCGGCGGTGGGACCCGGGTTCACACTGGCCGCCCTGTCCGCCGCGTTCCTGGGGGCGACGGCGATCAAGCCCGGCACCTTCAACGTGGTCGGCACCCTGCTGGGGGTGCTCTTCGTCGCCGTCAGCGTCAACGGCCTGGTGCTGGCGGGGGCAGCGGACTGGGTGCAGCCTACGTTCAACGGCGCGGCGCTCATCATCGCCGTCGCGCTGTCCACCGCGATCGCCCGGCGCCGCGCCGGCCGCTGACCCCCAGGAGGAGAACCGTGCCCCAGGTCCAGACCGTCAAGGGCCCCGTCGACACCGCCGAGCTCGGCCAGACCCTCATGCACGAGCACGTCTTCGTGCTCAACGCCGACGTGCAGCAGAACTACCCGGAGGAGTGGGGCAGCGAGGACGACCGGGTCGCCGACGCGGTGGCGAAACTCAGCAAGCTGGCCGGCACGGGCGTCCGGACGATCGTCGACCCGACGGTCATCGGGCTGGGTCGCTACATCCCCCGGATCCAGCGGATCGCCGAGCAGGTCGACCTCAACATCGTCGTGGCCACCGGCTGCTACACATACGACGACGTCCCGTTCTTCTTCCACTACCGGGGCCCGGCGCTGAACGAGGCCGTCGGCGCCGAGGTGCCCGACCCGATGGTCGACATGTTCGTGGGCGACATCGAGAACGGCATCGCCGGCACAGGAGTGCGGGCCGGCGTCCTCAAGTGCGCCATCGACCACCAGGGCATGACCGCCGGTGTCGAGCGGGTGATGCGCGCCGTCGCCAAGGCGCACCGCGCGACCGGGGTCCCGATCACCGTGCACACGCACCCCGGCAGCCGGCAGGGGCTGGCGGCCAAGGAGGTCCTCGACGACGAGGGCGTCGACCCGCGGCGCGTCGTCCTGGGTCACAGCGGCGACACCACCGACGCCGACCACCTCTCGGAGCTGGCCGAGGCGGGCTTCGTCCTGGGGATGGACCGGTTCGGCATCAACCTGGACACCACGTTCGAGGCGCGGGCCGACATCGTCGTGGAGATGTGCCGCCGGGGGTACGCGGAGCAGATGGTGCTGTCGCAGGACGCCTCCTGCTACATCGACTGGCTCGCGCCGGGGGTCATGGACCTGCTCCCGCAGTGGCACTACACGCACATCCACGAGGAGGTGCTCCCGTACCTACGACAGCACGGGGTCACCGAGGAGCAGATCGAGACCATGCTGGTGGCCAACCCGCGGCGCTACTTCGAGAACGTGGGGGCGTACTGATGGTGCTGCGGCCCTTCGACGAGGCGGGGATCGAGCGCGACGCGGCGGGGGTCAAGCGCTACGTCGACCTCCCCGACTCCGTCGTCGCGATGGTGCGGACGTCGGTCGAGCGGGATCCGGAGGCGGAGGCCGTCGTCGAGGTCGACGGTCCGCGGCTGACCTACCGGGAGCTGTGGGACGCCGCCGCCCGGGTGGCCGGCGGGCTGCGCGAGGCCGGGGTCGGTCGTGGCGACCGGGTCGCGATCCGGCTCGGCAACGGCGTCGACTGGGTGCTCGGGTTCCTCGGCACCCTGATGGCCGGCGGCGTCGCTGTCCCGGTCAACACCCGGTTCACCGACGAGGAGGCCCGCTACGTCGTCGAGGACAGCGGCGCCCGGGTGGTGCTCGAGCCGGGCTCGTCCCTGCCGGACGGGGCGCCCACCGTGGAGGAGGGGCTGGGGCGCGGCGACCTGGCGGCGATCTTCTACACCTCGGGCACGACCGGGTTCCCCAAGGGGGCGATGACCAGCCACGAGAACTTCCTGACCAACGTGGAGAACGCGCGCCGGGTGGTGGGGCTGCCGCACGAGGACCCGACGCTGCGCAATCTCATCTCGGTCCCGCTGTTCCACGTCACCGGTTGCAACAGCCAGTTGCTGCCCACCCTGCAGGCCGGCGCGGCGGCGGTGGTCATGCCGGTGTTCGAGGTCGGGCGGTTCCTGCGGGTCATCCCGGAGGAGCGGATCGCCGTCGTCACGACCGTGCCGGCGATCTTCTGGCTGGCGATCGGCCAGGAGGAGTTCTCCTCCGTCGACGTCAGCGGCGTCCGGTACGCGACCTACGGCGGCGCGCCGATCGCCCCGGACCTGGTCCAGGCGATCAAGCGCAGCTTCCCGTCGGCGCGGGTCGGCAACGGGTTCGGGCTGTCGGAGACCTCCTCCATCTCCACCTTCCTGCCGCACGAGTACGCCGACACCCACGCGGACTCGGTCGGTTTCCCCGCCCCCGTCGTCGACCTCGACCTGGCCGACGTCGACCCGTCCACCGGCGTGGGAGAGCTGCTCATCCGGGGCGCCCACGTGGTGCAGGGCTACTGGAACAAGCCGGAGGCCACCGAGCAGGCGTTCGCGGGGGGCTGGTTGCGCACGGGCGACCTGGCCCGCATCGACGCCGACGGCTTCACCTACATCGTCGACCGGGCCAAGGACATGATCAACCGCGGCGGGGAGAACGTGTACTGCGTCGAGGTCGAGAACGTCCTCGCCGCGGCACCCGGCGTCTTCGAGGTCGCGGTGGTCGGTGTGCCGGACTCGATGATGGGGGAGAAGGTCGGCTGCGTCGTCGTCCCCACGCCGGGGGCCGACGTCGACGTCGCGGCCGTCCTCGAGCACGCCCGCGCCCACCTGGCGGACTTCAAGGTCCCCCAGTACGTCGCGGTCCGCACGGAGGTGCTGCCCCGCAACCCCGGCGGCAAGGTGCTCAAGCCGGTGCTGCGCCGGGAGACGGAGTGGGGCGCGCCCCTGCGGTGACCGTCCCCGGCGGTCAGGCGGGCGGCGGCGGGTCGAGCGGGATGCCGGGTGGTGGGAAGAGCGCCGGCGGCTGGGCCGAGAGGACCGGCAGCATCGCGTCGTGCCAGACCTGGCCGCCCAGCCCGCCGCCGAACCCGCCGACGTCCACGTTCGCCGTCGGGTGGAACAGCATCACGCTGGCGGCGTACTGCGGCGTGTAGCCGACGAAGGCGACGGAGAAGCGGTCCTGGCTGGTGCCGGTCTTGGACGCGACCTGGTGGCCGGGGATCGCGGCCCGCAGCCCCGTGCCGAAGGGCAGGGTCGTGCCGCCGACGAGCATCTGGTTGAGCGTCGTCGCGATCTGCGGCGACACCGCCTCCGGCGTGCACGAGGCGCCGGTGCCCACCGGGCTGCCGTCCTGCCGGGTCAGCGGCTGCCCGTGCCGGTCGAGCACCTCGGTCACCGGGACGGGGTCGCACTGCGTTCCGTTGGCGGCGAGGGTGGAGTAGGCGCCGGCCAGCGCGAGCGGGCTGGTCGCCTCCGGACCGAGCGGAAAGGACCCGCGCTGCTCGGCGACGACCTGGTCGGCGACCGGGTCGAGGGAGAACAGGCCCATCCGCTGGGCGGCGCGGACCGGTCCCTCGACGCTGCCCAGCTCGTCCGTCAGGGCCACGACGTAGGTGTTGGAGGAACGGACGATCGCCTCGTGCATGGAAAGGGTCGGCGGGATGCCGTCCCCGACGTTGGAGACCGTGTAGGGATCGGTGCCGTTCCGGTAGACGCGCGAGGTGTAGGGATCGCTGGTGGTGATCGTGTGCCAGGGCGGCAGGCCGCGCTCCAGCGCCGCGGTGGCCACGAACACCTTGTAGGTCGAGCCGGCGCCCTTGCTGGCGGCCACGTTCAGGTTCACCGACTCCTGCGCCGGGTCGTCGGCGTCGTAGCCGAACACCCGGTTGACGCTCATCGCCTGCACGTTTCCGGTGCCGGGCTCGACCGCGGTGAACGTCACCGCCACCGGGTCGCCCATCGGCAGGCTGGCGAGCACGGCCGCGTCACCGGCGCGCTGCAGGTCCGGCCGCAGGGTGGTGCGGATGGTCAGCCCGCCGTCCTCAAGCTGTTCCTGGGTGAGGCCGAGCGTCCCGATGAGGTACTGCTGCAGGAAGTCGCAGAAGAAGCCGCCGAGCGCGGCCCCGGCGCAGCCGTTGGGCGGCGCGGGGGCCGGGGAGGTCTCGACCGGCCGGGCCGAGACCTCGGCGAGCTCCTGGTCGGTGATGTGGCCGTGGGCGTGCATCCGCTCGAGCACCACGTTGCGCCGCTCCTGGGCGCGCTCGGGGTCGGCCAGCGGGCTGTCCGACGCCGGCGTCCGCACCAGCCCGGCGAGCATCGCCGCCTGCGGCAGGGTGAGGTCGGCGGCATCGACGCCGAAGTAGGCCTGCGCGGCGGCCTGCACGCCGTACGCACCCTCGCCGAAGTACACGACGTTGAGGTACCGGGTGAGGATCTCCTCCTTCGAGTACTCCTCCTCGAGCGCGAGGGCCAGCCGCGCCTCGCGCAGCTTGCGGGTCAGGCTCTGCTCGGTGGCCGCCTGCCGCTCCTCGGGGGTGACGGCGGTCTGCAGCAGCGTCTGCTTGACCAGCTGCTGGGTGATCGTCGAGCCGCCTTCCTCGACGGAGCCGGAGCTGACGTTGCGCACCAGCGCCCGTAGCGTGCCCTGGACGTCGAGGCCGTTGTGCTCGTGGAAGCGCTCGTCCTCGATCGAGACCAGCGCCTGTTCCATGACGTCGGCGATCCGGTCGGCACCCACCGGCGTGCGGCTGTTCCGGTAGAAGTACGTGATCACCGACCCGTCGGCGGCCAGGACGGCGGTGTTGCCGGGCGGGGTGGCGTCGGTCAGCTCGACCGGGAGCGGGGCGAGCAGCGCGGCCGAGCTGCTGGCGGCCAGGCCCGGTCCGACCACCCAGGGCACCAGCAGGGCGGCGAGCAGCGCCCCGGTCAGCGGCAGGGCCAGCAGCAGCCCTCCGGCCGCGCGCAGCCGGGGGTGGGGATGGCCTGACCTGTCCGACCGTGCCATGTCGTCCTCGCCGCGCCTGGGGCCACCCGGGGGAAGTGGTAGGCCGCGGTCCGATCATCGCGCAGGGCGACGACCCGGGACAGGGGAACGGTCTCGGAGGTGTCGGAGCGTCCCGGCGGCGCGCTGCCCGCAGCCGCCGGGACGCCGGACCAGGGGGCGCCGGATCAGGGGGCGGCCGGGAGCTCCGACGTCGGCGCGGACCAGGCGTCGGGGTGGCGGCGGCCGGTGTCGGCGACCCAGCCGTTGCCGGTGCGCGACCGGGGAGCCGGGCGGGCGCTCAGCGCCACGATGAGGGCGAGCAGGCCGACGAGCCCGACGAGGACACCACCGATCACCAGGAACGTCGTGAGCATGTACTGAACGTAGGCGCCGGGCTCTTCCGTGTCACGTGGCGGAAGTCCACCGAGCACGGGGCCGGAGTTGGCCATGTTCTGCGGACTCGGTCTCACCCGCCACATCCGTCCCAGGCGGATCGGCACCGCTGGACGCAGGCTCGCCGGACTGGGTATGGGCCCGGCATCCCGTCGACAGGAGGACGCCCGTGAGCGACCTGCTCGCGACGGCCGGGCGCGCCGTCGCCGTCCCACTCGGTGCGCTGGCCCGGTGGCGTCGCGGCAAGCCGATGCACCCGCGGGGCGTGGTCCTCGAGGCGGTGCTGGAGCGCTCCGGTGGGCCGGCCGGGTGGGGGGTGCCCTGGCTGGCGGGCGCCGGCGAGCAGGAGGCGCTCGTGCGGCTCTCGCGCGGGGCGGGGCTGCCCGCGCCGCTGCCGGACCTGCTGGGCCTCGCCGTCCGCCTGCCCGGGCCGCAGAGCCCCGTGGACCTGCTGCTCTCGACCTCCGGACGGGGCCGGCTGACCCGCTGGGTCCCGGTGCTCCGCAGGGACGCCGCCGCCACGTTCACCTCGATCATGGGCTACCGCTCGGCCGCCGGGCCGGTGTTCCTCGCGGCCCTGCCCGGGCCCGCGTCCGGGCCGGTGACCGCAGAACCGGGGCCGGTGGTGGCGGCGGCGCGCGCCGGCCGGCTCGCCTACACCCTCGCCGCGGCCCGCGGGACAGGGGCCTGGCAGCCGTTCGGCCGGCTGCGGCTGCACGGCCCGGTCCCCGGGGTCGACCCCGACCTGCGCTTCGACGCCGTCCGGAACCCGCCGCCGGACCTGGTCCCCGACGGGCCGATGGCCCGGTTCCGGGCGCCGGCCTACGCGGCGGCACGCGAGGCGCGCGACGCTCGCGAGGCCGCGGGATGACCGCGCCGGGCCGCGCGCCGGGAGTCCGCGGCCGCCGACTCCGGCTGACCGCCCGGCCGGGTCGGCTCCCCGGACGTGACCCGTTCGGGTGGCCATGTGCACTCCGGGTGACCGCACGGGTTGGATGGGAGGCCGGTGGGTAGTACACCAGCACGAGCCAGTTCCGTCGGAGTCCCGCCCCTGCCGTCGCAGTGCGCGGCCGCAGGAGGAGTACCGCCGCGTGAACCCCGCCGAAGCCCCGGAGGGTCCCGGGATCCGGGTGGTGGCGGTCCCGTACTCGGATCCCTACGTCGACGCCGTGCTGCCGGCGGGCGTCGTCCGGGTGGGGCCGACGCAGGGCCCCAGCCCCTGGCTGGACCCGGCCTACCTCACCGCGCACGCCGACGGCGTGGACGTGGTGCACCTGCACTCCGGTTTCGGGCACCTGCCGGAGGACGAGGTCGTGAGCTGGGCGGAGACGCTGCGCCGGAACGACGTCCCGCTGGTCCTGACCGTGCACCAGCTGCGGGACCCGGAGCAGTCGACCCGGCGCCGGCACGACGCCCACCTGGAGGCGCTGCTGTCGACGGCGGAGGTGGTCTTCACGCTCACCCCGGGCGCGGCCGACGAGATCGCCGCCCGCTTCGGCCGGACGGCGATCGTGGTGGCGCACCCCACGATCGTCGAACCGCTGCCCGAGCTGGGCGCCGAGCGAGGCCTGGTCGGACTGCCGCTGCGCGCCCCGTGCTCCGCGCTGCCCGACCCCGCGGGCCTGGTGCGCGCGGCGCTGTCGGGCGCGGTGAACGGCGGCGGGCGGTTGCGGGTCTTCCTCGACGACGACGTCGAGCCGCCACCGGTCTTCGCGGCCGGGGACACCCTGGAGTACCTGCCGCGGAAGGCGGACTCCTGGGCGGCGCAGCTGCAGGAGCTGCACGCCGTCGTCCTGCCCGAGTGCTGCGGCACGCACTCCCGGGACCTGGAGGTCTGCCGGGACGTCGGCACCCGGGTGGTGGCGCCCAGCTGCGGCTGGTTCGCCGACCAGTGGTCCGACGTCGTGACCTACGACAACGACGAGGAGCGCGGCCTGGATCCCGTGTCGCTGGACGCCGCGGTCGCCGCGGCGCTCACCCGGCCGGTGCCCCGGCCGGCCGACCGGGCCTGGCGGGACGAACAGCGCGCCGCCGTCCGGGCCGTGCACGAGCAGGTGTACGCCCAGGTGGCCGCCGACCGGCTGTCGTCGGGCTGACACCCGCTCACAGCTGCAGCTTGAACCCCACGTGCGAGGCGGTGAACCCCAGCCGCTCGTAGAAGCGGTGCGCCTCCGGACGCCGGGTGTCGGTGGTGAGCTGGACGAGGCCGCAGCCGCGCCGGCGGGCCTCGTCGCGGGTCCAGCCGAGGACGGCCGCGCCGATGCCGCGCCCACGGAGGTCGGACCGCACCCGCACGGCCTCGACCTCCAGCCGCGTCGCCCCGCCCCGGGACAGCCCTGGGATCTCGGTCAGCTGCATCGTGCCGACGACGTCCTGGCCGTACGTGACGGCGAGCAGCAGCTGGGCGGGATCGGCGTCGATCGCGGCGAAGGCCCGGCGGTAGCAGAAGGACCCCCTCCTCCCCACCCCTCGCAAGCTCGGGGCGGTGCCCTGGAGGGGGCCACGGGGACGTCGTCCGTCGTCGCCCGCCGCAGTCCGACGGCCATGCCGCCGGGGGCGAGCGTGGTGGGGAGTTCGGTCACCCCGGCAGTCTGCCCGGCCGGTGCGGTGGCCTGCGCGGGGGATGTGTGGGCAGGGGCGGGGTCGAACCGCCGACCTCTCGCTTTTCAGGCGAGCGCTCGTACCGACTGAGCTACCTGCCCCTCCCGGTGTCTCCACCGGAGAGCGACCCTGACGGGACTCGAACCCGCGACCTCCGCCGTGACAGGGCGGCGCGCTAACCAACTGCGCTACAGGGCCTTGCTGTGGTGCTGTGCCCCCAACGGGGTTCGAACCCGTGCTACCGCCTTGAAAGGGCGGCGTCCTGGACCGCTAGACGATGGGGGCTCGTGTTCGCCGGGGGCAGCGAGAACTCTACATGCTTCGTGGAGCGCGCTCGGCGCGGGGGGCCCGTGTCCCTCGCCACCGCCGCTTCGGTGCCCCTCGCGCTCGCCGTTCTCCCTGGTCAGCGCCGGATGTCGTACCTCGGTCCTGCGGCCGCGGTGACGCGCTCGAGGACGTCGGGACGGGCGCGACCCGGATCTCGCCTGATGCGCGAGAGCGACTGCCCGCCGCCGTCCGGGCCCGGGGGCACGGTGTGCACGAGGGAGTCCTCGCGCCGGAACCGGACGACCCGCGCCTCCACCGTCCGATCGGCCAGGTGCAGCGTCGTGCTGCCGTTTCCGAAGAGCTCGTCCACGGCTCGTTCGAGCAGCGGTCCCCACCGCCGAGCGGTCGGGGAGTGCCGGTCCAGGTACGCCTGTGCCGGGTCGACCAGCCGGAGCAGCAGCTGCGGCAGGGCCATGCCCGGGGCCTCAGCCCAGCGAGGCGGTCAGCTCCACGGAGTCCGCCTCGACGGTGGTGCACTCCAGGGTCAGGGGCCCGGCGCTCACCGTCTCGCCCTCGGCGCAGGAGACGCCGGCGTTGCCCACGCCGAGGGACGCGCGTCCGTCCTGGACGCCGTCGAAGGACAGCGACGTCCCGAGGATCTCGACCTCCGGCGCGTCGCCGGACAGCGTCACCGAGCACTCGCTGCCGCTGCAGGAGAGGTTGTCCGTGCTGAACGAGCAGGCGGTCAGTGGCAGCAGCGTGAGGCCGCCGGCGAGGGCTCCGGCAGCGAGCCGGGCGGCACGCGAGGTCGTCGTGGGCATGCGCCGAGGGTAGGTCCGCCGGGTCACCCCGTCGGGGAGGCGGGGGCCGTCGTCCGGGCCGGCGTCGAGGGGGCGGGGGTCGACGGGGCGCCGTCCGCCTCGCCGACGTCCGCCGCGGCGACGACCTCCCGCTCGATGGTCACCTCGGTCTGTCCGAGGCCCCCGAGGGTGATCTCGTCGTAGGCGGTGAGCTCGCCGGAGGTCGGGTCGAGGTAGAGCACCGTGCAGGTCAGCGGCTCGGGGAACTCACCCTGCAGGGCACGCAGCCCGGCCCCGCCGGTCGAGCCCTGCACCATCAGCAGCGTGCCCTCGTCGAGCCGGGTGACCTTCCGCTCGTGGGTGTGCCCGGCCAGGACCAGGGGGACGGCGCCGTCCAGCGGCGTCGCCTGCCCGGGGTCGTGCACCATCGCGATCGCCGGCGGCTCGGGCAGCGTCTCGACGAACTCGGCGAGGCCCTCGCCGGTCTCCTCGAGCGTCTCGGCGCCGTCGTCGGCGTCCGGGTCGGGGGTGAAGCGGGGGTCCGGTGTGCCGACGACCTGGATGCCGGCCACCGTCACGGCGGAGTCGTCCAGCACGGTGGCGTTCGGCTGTGCGGCGACCAGGCCGGCGGTGACGGCGGAGTCGTGGTTGCCGCGGATGAAGACGTAGGGCACGCCGAGGGTGCCGACCGAGCTGATCAGGTTGTTCTCCGGGGAGCTGCCCCAGTCGGTGAGGTCCCCGGTGTCGAGGACGCCGTCCACGTCGAACTGGGTGACCACCTGCCGCACCAGGTCGAAGCCGGCGGGGTTGAGGTGGACGTCGGAGACGTGCAGCAGGGCCACGCTGTCGTCGGCGCCGCCGGGCGGGGGCAGCGTGGACAGCGTCGAGTACAGCGTGCTGACGTTCGACACCAGGTCCTCGAGGGAGGAGCGGTAGGCGTCGAAGCGGGCCGCGATGTCCTGCGCGCTGCCGATCAGGCTGTTCGCGTTGACCAGCAGCCCGGTGTAGGTCGGCTGCGACAGCGCCTCGGGGCGCCACGTGGCTCCGGCCAGGCCGCCGATCCCGGCGACCAGCGCGGTGGACAGGCCGAGGGCGATCAGCGGCTCCCGGCGTCGCCGCAGCACCAGCAGGGACGTCGTCGTCGCCCCGCCGACCGCGGCGAGCGCGGTCAGCCACGCCAGCCGCTCGACGGCGTCGCGCAGGTCGTCGCTCACCCGGTCGACGAGGCCGTCGAGCCGGGCCGGGTCGGTGGCCAGCGCCGTCGCCCGGATCTCGTCGACCCGGCTGAGCTGGATCTCCAGCCGCAGCGGCCCGTCGTAGGCGTCGACCTGGAGGGCGCCCAGCGGAGGGATGTCGAGGGCGGCCCCGCCGCCGAAGGGCCGGAACGCCACCGTCGCGTCGAACGGTCCGATCGGCGCGGCCACCCGGCCGAGCAGCAGGACGCCCAGCCACGCTCCGGCCACGACCACGGACAGGCGGGTCGCCCACCGACCCACGTCGCGCAGGACGGCGGAGCGGGCCGAGGGTCCCGCGGTGCTCGGCTCGCTCATCCGCGCCAACCTAACGGCGGGGCGGGGCGGCGCGGCGCGACGGCCGGTGGCGGGCGTGTCCCGGCCGGCCGTCGCGGGGCGCCGGTGTCACGCCACGAGCTTGGCGGTCACCTCGGCCAGCCGGCGGCCCTGGTAGCGCGCGGCGGTCAGCTCGGCCTCGCTGGCGGTGGCGGACTTGCCGCCGGAGGCGTTGGAGACGCCGTAGGGATTGCCACCGGCCTCGAACAACAGCGGGTCGGTGTAACCGGGCGGCACGATCACGGCGCCGAAGTGCGAGAAGACGTTGAACAGCGTGAGGATCGTCGACTCGTTCCCGCCGTGGACGTTCTGGGCGCTGGTGAACGCGGTCGCGCCCTTGTTCGCCAGCTTCCCGGTGAACCACAGACCGCCGAGGGTGTCGATGAACTGCTTCATCTGGGCGGCCGGGGTGCCGAAGCGGGTCGGCGTCCCGAGGGCGTAGCCGTCGGCCCACTCCATGTCCGCCGGCGTGGCCTCCTCCACCTCGCCGGCCGTGGCGTCGACGTGGGCCCGCCACAGCGGGTTGGAGTCGATGGCCTCCTGCGGCGCGAGCTCCGGGACCCGGCGCAGGCGCACCTCCGCCCCGGCCTCGCGGGCACCGTCGGCCACCGCGGCGGCGAGCTGGTGGGTGTTCCCGGTGGACGAGTAGTAGACGACAGCGATGTTCGACACGAGGAGCCTCCGTTCCTGGTTGCACGTTCAACCACGTGCAGTGGTCGTGTGCTCAACCGGCGCGTGGCTCAAACACGCCGACGGGACACCGGCGATGTCCATGGCCTGTCCCCCGCACGCGGGAGGTGCCCCCATCCGCGCCCCCGGTCCGCTCCTCGCTCGCAGAGCTCGCTGTGATGCTCCCGCGGCTGTCGTCAGGCGGCCTCGGCCATCCGCGGACGGAACAGCCAGCGCAGCGCCACGAATCGCATCAGGCCGATCAGACCGGTCACCGCGGCGACGAGGGAGACCTGGACGACGACGGTCGCGTCGGGGACCGTCGAGTCGAGGATGCCGAGCGCGGCGCTGGTCGCCAGCAGGCCGATGACCGTGACGCCGCCGGCCTCCCACTGGGCGGTGAACCAGTGCACCCGCTCGCCGGCGTGGAAGGTGAGCCGGCGGTGCATCTCGTTGGCCAGCACGGTCGAGGCGGCCGTGGCGACGACGTGCGCCGGCAGGTAGCCCAGCCCCTCGAGAACGGTGAAGATCGCGGCGTAGAGGAGGGTCGTCGCCCCGCCGACGAGGACGAAGCGGACGAACTGCCCCAGGGTGTCCTCCGCCCGGACCCGGGTCGCGAAGCTGCCCACGGCGTCGCCGACCGCCGGGCGGCGGGACAGCATCGACGGGCAGGTCACGAGGTCTCCTCGGGTGGTCACGTGCTCCTTTGTGCACGGTCCACCTGGAAGTCGGCTGCGCACCAGTGGTTATCGCACTGGGAAGGGAAAGAAGCGCTGTGGAGTCGATCACCACTCGCCGAGCCTTCGGCGTGGCCGTCACTGTCGGATCGTTTCCCGCTACTGCCGACCGGAGACGGCATCGCCGCCGGTCGACGGGGGTAGGACGCCGCCATGAGCCTCATGGGGATCCTCGACCGGGTCGCGGACACGGCGACCTTCGACAAGGCGATCGAGCCGGCCCGGCGCGCCGTGCAGGCCGCCCTCAAGCCACAGACGTTCAAGGACCTGCTGCACGGCACGTGGCTGGGGCACCCGCTGCATCCGGTCCTCGTCCAGCTCCCCGTGGGGACCTGGACGTCGGCCGGCCTGCTCGACGCGATCCCACCTCTGCGGCCGGCCGCCACCGCCCTGATCGGGACCGGGGTGGTCGCCGCCGTCCCCGCGGCGCTGTCCGGCGCGGCCGACTGGTCGGAGCAGGGCATCGGCGTCCGGCGGCTCGGCGCGATCCACGCCATGGGCAACACGGTCGCGCTCGGTCTCTACGTCGGCTCGCTCGTCGCCCGCGCGAAGGGGCGCGGCGGGCTGGGGCGGGTGCTCTCCTACGGCGGGCTGGGCCTGGCGACCGGGGCGGCGGCCATCGGTGGGCACATGTCCTACGCGCAGTCCTCCGGCGCCTCCCACGCGGCGACGGCGGCCCGCGCGCTGAGCTCGGACTGGATCGACTGCGGGCCGCTCGACGACCTGCCCGAGGGGCGGCCGGCGCTGCGCAAGGGCCAGGGCGCGAGCGTCGACGTCCCGCTGGTCGTCGTCCGCCGCGGGACGCGGGTCGACGCCTTCGTCGGGGCCTGCTCACACCTGTCCGGGCCCCTCTACGAGGGGACCGTGCAGCAGGTGCGCGGCACGGACTGCCTGGTCTGCCCGTGGCACGGCTCGGCGTTCGACCTGGACGACGGCCAGCCGCGGCGCGGCCCGGCGGCCAACCCGCAGGACAAGCTCGAGATCCGCATGCAGGCCGGGCGGGTCATGGCCCGGCTCCCCGGCCGCGACCGGTAGGGCCCACGGCGGGCGCCGCCGTCCCTACGCTGCGGGGCCATGCGGCGGACGGCGCTGGTGGCGGTCGCGCTGCTGTGCGCCGCCTGCTCCGGCGCGGAGGGCGGGGCCGTGCCGCGGTCCGCTGCGGGGACGACGTCCGCGACGCCGGCGCTGCCGGCCGTGCCCGGGATCGCGGCGGAGGTGGTGCGCCTGCGCACCGACGCCGTGGTCGACGGGCAGGTGCACGTGCGGGTGACCGGCACCGGTGAGGAGCCGTTCACGGTGACCGGGGTGGCGATCGACTCGCCGGGATTCGCTCCGCTGCCGCCGAGCGCGCTGACCGCCGCGTTCGAGCCCGGCCGGGCCATCGACCTGCGCACCTCCTACGGCGAGCCGGTCTGCGCCGCGGAGGTCGGGCCGGTCGCCGCGTGGCTGACCCTGATCCGGCCCGATGGCACGGTGGAGGAGGTGCGCGTGCCGTTGGCCGGCGACGACCTGGACGCCGTCCACCGGGAGGAGTGCGCGGTCGCCTCGCTGCGCGCCGCCGCCGAGGTCGGCCTCACCGGGCTGGCCGCGACGGCCGAGTCGGTCACCGGGACGGTCGTCCTCACCCGGGTCGGGGACGACGACCGCGCCGTCACGGTGGTCGACGCCCGGCGCAGCATCGTCCTGGACGTCGCCGTCGACGGACTGCCGATGGAGCTCGAGCCGGGGGAGGAGCGGACGGCGGCGGAGGTGGAGTTCACCGCGGCGTCCTGCGAGCCGCACGTGCTGGCCGAGACCAAGCAGCCGTTCGTCTTCCCGCTGGCCGTCGCGGTGGGGAACGCCGAGCCGGTGCCGCTGCCCCTGCCGGTCGACGCGGCGCAGGAGGTCCTGCTCTGGGGCCTGCTGGACCGGATGTGCTGATCCGGGGATGGGTCCGGCCCGGCCGTCACGGGGGGAACGCGACGACCGGGCCGGGGCCTGGGGGCGCCGCTCGGGGCGCGCGCCCGGGGTCTGCGGCAACCGGGCGGACGCGACGGTAGGTGACTTGAGGGTCTCCAGTCATCACCTGAGCAGGTGAAACGCCGTGGTGAAGAGCACGGACCGTGAGGTTCGGGTTCGCCGGCGATCCGTCGGGGCACTGCCGCGCTCGTGTTCTTCTTCTTCTCCAACCGGCTCGGCTGTCTCGGCTCGCTGGCCATCTCCGCGCTGCTGACCCTGCTGGTCCTGCTGCTGTTCGACGTCATCTGAGCGGCGGCGGTCACCCGGGTAGCCTCGGCCTGACACGGGGCCTCTAGCTCAACCGGCAGAGCAGCTGACTTTTAATCAGCGGGTTCGGGGTTCGATCCCCCGGGGGCCCACCCTGAAGCTCGCTGACCTCCCGGGGTCCCGCGCCATGGCCATCCTTGCTGACTCGAACTGGGGTCCGCCCCCCGTGACCTCCTCGCCGGGGTCGTGGAGTGGGTGGAGTCCCACACCCACCCGCCCCTCCGGCAGCCGGCTCAGCGGTAGACGAGGGTCCCGTCGTCGAGGTCGGCCTTCGGCAGGACCTCCATCTCCTGCGCGTGCTCCATCATGTGGGTCCAGGGCTCCCGGTCGCCCTGCTTGAACAGCACGTGCTGCGAGCGCATGACGTATCCGGCGTTGAAGTTCTCCGGGTCGGACCACGGCCGGATCTGCATGTCGGCGTCCTCCGGCCGGAGGGTCGAGACGACCATGGTGGTGCCCTTCGCCTTCATCGTCTCGAACAGCCGGCAGACCAGGTCGCTGACGAGGTCGGCACGCAGCGTCCAGCTGTGCCGGAAGTAGCCGAACACGTAGGCCATGTTCGGCACCCCGCTGATCATGATGCCGCGCCAGGTGACCCGCTGCGGGAAGTCGACCGGTTCGCCGTCCACGGTGAAGGCGACGTCGCCGAGGACCGACAGGTTGAACCCCGTGGCGGTGACGACGACGTCGGCCTCGAGCTCCTCGCCGGAGCTGACGCGGATCCCTTTCTCGGTGAACGTCTCGATGGTGTCGGTGACGATCGAGGCCTTCCCCTCCCGCAGCGCCGCGAACAGGTCGCCCTCCGGGACGATCGCGATGCGCTGCTGCCACGGGCGGTAGCGAGGGGTGAAGTGCTTCTCGACGTCGAAGCCCTCGGGCAGCAGCGGCTTCAAGGACTCCATGAGGAACACGTGCAGCTCGTCGGGCGCCTCGTGCGACATGCGCGCCAGCTCGTTGAACTGGGCGGCGTAGGCCCGGCGGAGAATCTCGTGCGTCCAGTCCTCGGGGATGTCCAGCTGGCGCAGCGTCACGGCGAGCTCGTGGGTCAGGGGCGGGGCCAGGAAGTAGGAGGGGGAGCGCTGCAGCATCGTCACGTGCGCCGCCTCCTGCGCGATCGCCGGGATCAGCGTGGCGGCCGTGGACCCGGAGCCGATGACGACGACGCGCTTGCCGGCGAGGTCGAGGTCCTGGGGCCACTGCTGCGGGTGCACGAGCAGTCCCTCGAACCGGTCCATGCCCTCCCACTGCGGCTGGTAGGGCTTGGTGTGGTTGTAGTAGCCCTGGCACATCCACAGGAAGTCGGTGGTGAACTGCAGCTGCTCGCCGGTGTCGCCGCGCGTGACCTCCACGGTCCACCGGCGGTCCTCGGTGGACCAGCTGGCCGCGGTGACCCGGTGGTGGTAGCGGATGTGGCGGCCGAGGTCGTCCTCGTCGATGACCTCGTCGAGGTAGTTGAGGATCTCTTCCCCCGCGGCGATCGACGGGCCGCGCCAGGGCTTGAACCGGTAGCCGTACGTGAACAGGTCGCTGTCGGAGCGCACGCCCGGGTACCGGTGGGTCCACCAGGTGCCGCCTCGGTTGTCCTGTGCGTCCAGGATGACGAAGGACCGGTCGGGGAACTGCTCCTGCAGGTGGTGGGCGGCGCCGATCCCGGAGACCCCCGCCCCGACGATGAGGACATCGACGTGCTCCGTCTGGGACCTGTCGCTGCGTGGCTCCCGGGCGGTCGCCGGTTCGGTGGTCGTCGTCATGACTGGGACCTCCAGTGCGCGCGGAGTGACGCAGACCACACTAATGCCCGACGCGAGCGCCCTGAGGAGCGAAGCCCCACCCCGTCCTCGCGGCGAACCCGCGCCGTACCGCCCCGCAGAGACGGGATTCCGCCCGGTCCCACCGTGGACCGGTCGGCCACGGCCCACGGCGACCGGCTCCCGCGGGCCGGCGAAACTCCTCCGTCGCTCGTCAGGAGAGCGGGTGCTCCGCGAGGAAGTCCTGCACCAGAGGGAGGAACTCCTCGGCGCGCTCGACGCCGAGGGCATGGCTGGAGCCCGGGCCGGTGAACAGGTGCAGCTTCGCGCCGGGGATGGACTCGGCCACCTGCCGGCCGTGCCACGGCGGGGTGAGCAGGTCCTGCTCGCCGGCGATGACCAGTGTGGGCGTCGTGATGCCGCCGAGCCGGTCCAGCGTGTCGTGGGCCATGTCGGCGTCCCACTGCTCCACGGTGGTCCGGACCTGCTGCTCGGTGCTGGGGAACAGCGGCAGCAGCTGCTCGACCAGCTCGCCGAACTGCGGGCTGTCGAGCAGCTGGGGTGAGAAGGCGATCCCGAGGGCTCCGAGCGCGGCCTCGAGGTCGCCGGTGCGCCAGGGGTGCGCGAGCCCTGTGATCACCGCGCGCTGGAAGCCGTCGGTGCGGGCCCAGGTGCAGTAGAGGACGAGCGAGGCCACCCGCTCCGGAGCGGCCAGGGCGAGCTCCTGCGCGATGGCGCTGCCCAGGGAGTAGCCCAGGACGTGTGCCCGCTCGATGTCGAGCGCCTCGAGCAGCCCCAGGGCGTCCGACGCCAGCGAAGCGACGCTGATGTCTCCCGAGCCTCGCTCGGACCCGCCCATGCCGCGCAGGTCGTACGTGACCACGCGGTGGCGGCTGGCCAGGACCGGCGCGGGCTCTGCCCAGAAGCCCAGGGACTGGGTCGTCCCGTTGACGATCAGCAGCGGTTCCCCCTCGCCGTACTCCTGGACCGCGACGGCGATGTCGCCGACCCGGACGGTCCGCTGCGGGTGCGTGGTGGGTGGGGTCACGGCGTCTCCATCGCTGGTCGGTGGCGGGAGGGGAGGACGGGGCTGAGCACACCACAGGCGCGAGCCGTTCGGGAAGGACTCCCCTCGAGCCCGGCCGACGCGGCCGGCCCTGCCCTCGGCCCTGTCCGAGCGCCGGCGGTCACGGGCTCCGGACAGGGTGGCCACGGGGCTTCGTGTGCCGTCACGTCTCGTCGTCGGCTCGCCGCACCAGCGGCCGCTGCGCCGATCCGCCGGTACGACTCGCCGGTGGTCCGCCGGGGCGAGGCGTGACCGGGTGCCGCCGGGAGCCGTTCCACGCTCGGCAGAGGGTGGCAAGTCGACAAGGCAGTGCGCGCAAGAGCGGGTCGTCGGCCGCTGATCGGGGCCCACACAACGATCCAGTGACGGGGCCTCCCTGACCTCCGCCGACGGGGCCGGTCACGGCTGGACGGGACCTACGTTTCCGGCTGTCCGCGGCACTTCCCAGCCGCGACGGGACACGCCTGAGGAGACCTGCGTGAGCGCGCCTTCTGTATCCCTCCTCCGCTTCTCGAGAGCGACGGACGAGGGGCTGAGCCTGCTGATGGACCTGTTCGCGGTCGAGCCCTCCACGGAGGCGCGCTCGGGTCGTCCGGCCGACTGGCACCGGTTCGAGCTGAGGGCCCGGGTGCAGCGGTGGGTGCGTCGCGCGGCCGCCTGGGGCGCCGGTCCCGAGGGGGCCTGGCGTGCCTGGTGAGCCGGTCGTGACCGTGCTGGCCTTCCTCGGGCTGCTCGGGCTGGTCGTCGTGCTGGGCAGGAGCTCGACCGCCCGGTACGAGGCCGAGCGCGCCCAGGCGCAGGCACCGCAGCAGCAGTCCGAGGTCGCCGTGACCCATCCCGCCGGGCGGCGTACCCGTCAGCGTGCGGGCTGGTGGCTGGCCGACGGGCAGGCGGAGGACCGGTCGGGCGCCCGGGTCCTGGCCGGCCCCTTCCCGGACCGGATCGCGGCCGACTGGGCCGCGCTCTCCGGCGCGCTGCCCGCCTCGGCGCACGCCGTCTACGGCGTGCGGCAGGCCGACGGCGTACTGGGCCGGCGGCAGTCGCCCCAGGAGCGTGCCTGGCTCGCCGAGCTCGGCGGTCAGCTGGACCGGCTGTCCACCGACTGGGACGAGCGGCTGACGGACACCGACGAGTTGACCACGCTCCTGGTGGAGGTGAGCGCGGCGCTGGTCGAGGCCGGACTCGCCCTCTACGACTGCGCCGAGGACAGCGCGGCCGGCGGCGTGTGCCTGATCCCCGAACCCGGAGGCGGCGGCATCCTGGTCACCTGGCGCCAGCACGACCGGATGAGCGTCGACCACGTCCACGGTGCTGCGCTGGAGACGGCGGTGCAGCGGACGATGAACGCCGCGGTCGCCGACGTCCTGGCACAGATGGGTTTCCCTGTCACACCCGTCGGGACGTCCGGGTGCCACCTGGTGGCCTCCGAGCAGTCGGCGTCGACCTCCTGACGTGCCCCGGTCGCCGGGAAGAGAGGGCGGGCCCGACCGCCGTCCGCGGCTACCGTCCCGCTCGCCCGTGACCAGCAGCCGGGCGGCATCGCCGCCGCGGGTCCTGCGGGTCGGTCACGGCGTGCCAGATGGTCGAGCGTCTGTCCGACGCGCGGGTTCGACTCCCGAGGCCGTCCGACGCGCGGTCATCCCGGTTCCGGCGGTCTGCAGCGACCCGTGCGCTCCTCGCCGGCGCCCGACGGTGCGCCGGGCGGTCACCGCGCGCGGGACGACCGAGAGGAGGGCAGCGGGATGCGGATCGTGGTGCAGCAGTGGGAACGCGTGCTGCTCTACCGGGACGGCCGGTTCGAGGAGACGCTCGAGCCGGGCCGGCACCGCCGGCTGCGATGGCGGCGCCGCCGCGTCCGCGTGGTCGTCCGGCCCCGGCTGCTCGCCGTCCCCGGCCAGGAGGTCCTCACCGCCGACGGCCTGTCGGTTAAGGTCAGTCTCACCGTCGCCTGCCGGACGGCCGACCCGCGGCGCTGGTACGAGGTCGTGGAGGACACCGATGCCTTCGTCTACGCGGCACTGCAGGTCGCTCTGCGCGAGGCGGTGGCCGGCCGGACGCTCGACGAGCTGCTGACCGCGCGGGACACCGTCCCGCAGGACGTGCGGGAGCGGGTCGGGACGGCGGCCGAGGCGGTCGGCGTGGTCGTCGAGAGCCTCTTCCTGCGCGACGTGATGGTCCCCGCCGAGCTGCGGCGGGCAGCCGCCGAGGTCGCGACCGCCCGCGCGCAGGGGCAGGCCGCGCTGGAGCGGGCGCGCTCGGAGGTGGCGGCCACCAGGGCGCTGGCCAACGCCGCCCGGATGGTGGCCGAGCAGCCCGCGCTGCTCCAGCTCCGCACGCTGCAGGCCGTGGAGGCCGGCGCGGGGCGACCGTCGTGCTCTCGACCACCCACGGCGCGGAGCCGGGCGTCCGGCCCGCAGGCTGAGCGATCAGCGCGGAGCAGCCAAGGGCACGCATCACCGCCGCGGATCCGTCAGCACCCCGTGCGGGGTGTTGACGGATGCCGGCAGGCCGGGCGGAGAGACCGTTCCGCCGGCGCGGGCGCATGGGACAGGCGTTCACCGCCCGACGCGGAGCGTCGCCGAGCGAGCCATGGACCTCGGCCGCCTCGCGAAACGCGACTTCGGCTACTGCTGAACGTCACTCGATCGAGCCGCCGACCTCAGGTCCTCGCGGGCTGCCGAGCTCCCTGCCTACACCGGCCAGCTGAGACTGGCGAGGCTCTCGCAGCGGACAATGTGAGCCAACTCGACGACCCAGTAGCTACAGACCACCACCATGCCGTCGCGGTGCAGCGTGCCGGGCACGACGCCCCACCACAGGTTGGGAAAGCCAGGTTCTCGCTTGACGCCCTGGTATGGATCGTCCAGGCGCGTGAAGATCCATTCGACGACCCATGAACGGAGATCGTCCGGCGGGCGCTCGAGTTCATCCCAGGTCTGGAGGCATTCATCGAAGCCTTCAGAAATCCATGGGAGCCCGGAGCTAGTCACCGGCCGACAGGAAACGGCGCAAGGCTTCGATGGAATCCCGAGGCCGCGACTGTTGGGCATGGCGGGGATTGACATCTTTCAGCCAAGTGGTCACCGCGTGGGAGTCGGGTGGGGGCGTCTGACTGTCGCCCTCGTCCTCGTCCGCAACCTCGAAGTAGGAGCGGATGGATTCGTTCGGGATCCTGACGCTCTCGCCGGGGCGCCGACTTCGATTGGCCTCGCGCCAGGGGGCCTCGCTGTGGGTCAAGTGCTCCAGATCGGCCCCCGACAACGCGCCGTAGCGGCTGATGACATAGCCAATCGTGTTGAGCGTGGCTTCATCGAGTTCTTCGAGGTTCATGGGGACCTCTCCGGTCCGCTCCTCGTACCAGAGCTGCCCGACCACTGGTCCCATGTCCCAAGCGGAGATGGTCTCTCGGAACATCGGCTCACCGAATGTGGCGAGGTGGTGACCCTGGCAGTAGTACAGCAGCTTGTGCTGCTTCTTCTTGCCAAGTCCGGGGAGCCTGCGGCGCAACTCTTCCGCGATCACGTGCGCGCTGACGAAGGCCACGCCCGGAGAGTAGCCAGTTTCGCCTCGGGGGTGTGTGGGCCTCGCCGCATCGAACATGCGTTCGATGCTACAGCTCGGGTGTGATGAGTCCCGCCCGGCTGTACCGCTGGATCCGGATGCGCGGGTCGCGATCACCCAAGGGGTGATCCGAGGAGTGATCGATGCGGGCCTGCAGGTGGCACGGCCGGGCCGACAGATCCCGGTCTCGGCCTCGCTGCGCCGTCCTGGGTGGGTGATCGGCCGGGGACCTACTCGTCGACATCGAGAATCGGCCGATGCTCACGGTGCGGGCGCCACGGGATTTTCCGGTACGCCGGCGGTTCCGGCGAGACGTCAGCAGGCGGACGGGGGCAGGCTCCCGGCGTCGGCGGTGCTGAGCACCCCGGCCAAGGCGTCGAGGGCCCCCGGGACGAGCGCGTAGTACGCCCAGACGCCGCGCTTGTCCCGGGTGAGCAGCCCGGCGTCCACGAGCACCTTGAGGTGGTGCGACACCGTCGGCTGGGACAGGCCGAGCGGCTCGGTGAGGTCGCAGGCACAGGCCTCGCCGCCGGTGTGGGCGGCGACCAGGGAGAGCAGCCGCAGCCGGGCGGGGTCGGCGATCGCCTTGAGCAGCCGGGAGAGGTCGGTGGCCTCCTCGGTCGAGAGTGGACGGCGAACCAGCGGGGCGCAGCAGACGGCGGCCGGCGGGGGAGTGGCGTCGACGCTCACGGGACCAGTATGCCGACGAGATTGACGGGCGTCGATGCGCCGGGCAGGCTGAGGGATCGATGCGGGTCGATGCCCGCCCGAGCTCCCCCGTCCGGAAGGACCGTGCCGTCCCATGAGCGACACCGTCGCCGAGACCCCACGCCCGGCCACCGACGTCGAGACGCCGGTCCTCGCGCGGCTGTCGACCCTGGACCGCTTCCTGCCGGTCTGGATCGTCGCCGCGATGGCGCTCGGCCTGGCGCTGGGCCGCTGGGTCCCCGCCCTGGGCGACGTCCTGTCCGCGGTCGAGGTCGGCAACGTCAGCCTGCCGATCGCCGTCGGCCTGCTGCTGATGATGTACCCGGTGCTGGCGAAGGTCCGGTACTCCGAGCTGGGCCGGGTGACCGGTGACCGGAGGCTGCTGGTCGCCAGCCTGGTGCTCAACTGGGTGGTCGGCCCGGCGCTGATGTTCGCCCTGGCCTGGCTGCTGTTGCCCGACCTGCCCGAGTACCGCACCGGGCTGATCATCGTCGGCCTGGCCCGGTGCATCGCCATGGTCCTCGTCTGGAACGACCTGTCCTGCGGCGACCGGGAGGCCGCCGCGGTGCTGGTCGCGATCAACTCGGTCTTCCAGATCGCCGCCTTCGCGGCGCTGGGCTGGTTCTACCTCCAGGTGCTGCCCGGTTGGCTCGGCCTGCCGACGACGTCGGCCGAGTTCAGCGTCGGGGCGATCGTGCTCTCGGTCCTGGTCTTCCTGGGCATCCCGCTGCTCGCCGGCTTCCTCACCCGCACGGTCGGGGAGCGCACGGGGGGCCGTGCCTGGTACGAGAGCCGATTCCTGCCCAGGATCGGGCCGATCGCCCTCCACGGCCTGCTGTTCACGATCGTGGTGCTCTTCGCGCTGCAGGGCGAGACGATCACCTCGCGGCCCTGGGACGTCGTCCGGATCGCGCTGCCGCTGCTGGCCTACTTCGCGCTCGTGTTCGGCGGCTCGTTCCTGCTCGGGATGCGCCTGCGCCTGGGCTACGCGAAGACCTCGACGCTGGCCTTCACCGCCGCCGGCAACAACTTCGAGCTGGCCATCGCCGTGGCCATCGGCACCTTCGGCGTCGCCAGCGGCCAGGCTCTCGCCGGCGTCGTCGGCCCGCTGATCGAGGTGCCGGTCCTGGTCGCGCTGGTCCACGTGGCCCTGTGGGCCGCCCGCCGCTTCTTCCCCGGCGACCCGACCGTTCCCGTCAGGAGCACTCCGTGAGCAAGCCCAGCGTCCTGTTCGTCTGCGTGCACAACGCCGGCCGCTCCCAGATGGCCGCCGGCTGGCTGCGCTCCCTCGCGGGGGACGCCGTCGAGGTCCGCTCGGCCGGCTCCCTGCCCGCCGACCGGGTCAACCCCGCGGCGGTCGAGGCGATGGCCGAGGTCGGCATCGACATCACCGGCCAGCAGCCGAAGGTGCTCACTCCTGCGGCGGTCGAGGCCTCCGACGTGGTGATCACCATGGGTTGCGGTGACGCCTGCCCGGTCCTCCCGGGGAAGCGCTACCTGGACTGGGCGCTGGAGGACCCGGCCGGCAAGGGCGTCGAGTCGGTGCGCCCCATCCGGGACGAGATCGGGTTCCGGATCCGCGGGCTGCTGGCCGAGCTGGAGGTCCCGGTCCGCGGCGCTCCGGTCTGACGGCGGCCGGCCGACCCCGTCGACTCAGGAGCGCAGCGCCGCCGGCGCCGGGCCGGACCCGGTGGTCGAGGACTCGATCGCGGCCACCTGCGCGACCACCTCCTCGGCCGGACCCGGCCGGCCCAGCCAGTACCCCTGGGCCTCGTCGCAGCCGAACGCGACCAGCCGCTCCCACGTCCGTCGGGTCTCGACCCCCTCGGCGACCACCCGCAGCCCGAGGGCGTGCGCCAGCTCGATGGTGCTGCGGACGATGACCTGCCCGTCGTCGTCGAGTTCCATGGTGGAGACGAAGGAGCGGTCGATCTTGAGCGTGCTGACCGGCAGGCGGCTCAGGTAGGACAGCGACGCGTGCCCGGTGCCGTAGTCGTCCACGGACAGCGTCACGCCGAGCGCGCGCAGCCGGTGCAGGACGTCGAGCGCCTGGGTGGGGTCCTGCATCGCCGCGCTCTCGGTGACCTCCAGCTCCAGGCAGGCCGCCGGCAGGTCGTGGTCGGACAACAGCCCGGCGATCCGTTCGGGCAGCGCCGTGTCGAGCAGGACCCGGGCGGACAGGTTCACCGCGACGGTGAGCGCCCGGCCCTCGGCGCGCCAGCGGCGGCAGTCGGCCAGCGCCCGGGCGAGGACGACGTCGGTCAGCGGACGGATGAGCCCGGTGGCCTCGGCCAGGCCGATGAACTCCGCCGGGGGGAGCAGGCCCCGCTCCGGGTGCTCCCACCGGACCAGGGCCTCCACGCCCCGCACCTGCCCGTCGAGCAGGGCGGCCTTGGGCTGGTAGTGGACGCGCAGCTCACCGTCGCGGATGCCGCGGCGCAGGTCGCCGAAGACGCGCAGCTGGGCCGGGTCGTGCCGGTCCAGTTCCGGCGAGTGGACGACGACCCCGCGCCGGTCGGCCTTGGCGGCGTACATGGCCACGTCCGCGGCGCGCAGGAGCTCGGCCGGGTCGGCACCGGAGGTGGCCACGCCCAGGCTGCCGTCGACCTCCAGGGCGAGGCCGTCGACCTCGAAGGGGAGCCGGAGCGCGTCGAGCAGCCGGCCGGTGCTGCGATGGACGGCGTCGGGGGCGGCGCCGCGGAGCAGCACCACGAACTCGTCACCACCCAGCCGCGCGAGCACGTCGTCCTGGCGCAGCTCGCCGGCCAGCCGGTCGGCGACGGCGCGCAGCAACGCGTCCCCGACGGCGTGTCCCAGGGTGTCGTTGACCTCCTTGAACCGGTCGAGGTCCAGCATGACGACGGCCAGTTCCCGGCCGCCGGAGGCCACGTCGTCGACCGCTGCGGCGAGCTCCTCGGCCAGTCCGGCCCGGTTGAGCAGGCCGGTCAGCGGGTCCGTGCGCGCTCGCTCGCGCAGGTCCCGCTCGGCCTGCTCCCGACGGACGCACTCGGCCTTGAGGTCGGCGGCGCGCCGCTTCCCGAAGAAGACCATGAACAGGTGCGAGACGGCCAGCAGCAGGACGACGTCGTCCAGCGGGCCGACGGTCGACCGCGACCAGGCCCAGACCCGTCCGGGCAGGTCCCACAGCCCACTCGCCACCGCGACGACGAGCGTGAGCAGCGCCACCACGGCCGCCTCGCGGGCCACGGCCGACCGCAGCCCGGTGAGTGTCTCCGGCCGGTTGCCCGGCGTCGGCATGCCCACGGCTTCCTCCCTGATCGCGGACGTCCGTCCCCGCGCACGTCCCGCTTCCCCGACGGCACGAACGGAGGAGGACTTGAGCCGGCGGGACGGCCGGTTCCCCCGCCGGGGTCAGCAGGTGGCGTGCCGCTCCCTCCGGGCGGCCCAGCTGCCCGGGTGCCGGGGGCTTCGACTTGAGCCACGTCCGCTCCGTGCCGATGACGCACAACGGCGGAGTCCGCGCTCCGCCACAGGCCGCCGAGGGTGGGAGGGGAGGCCGTGGTCCGCGGACCGTCGACGCTCGGCCCCGGGCCCCCGCCTGCGGCCGACGTCCCCCCGGCTGCCGTCCCCCCAGGAGGCGGCGCGCCCGCCGGGGACCCCCACGCCGGCCGGCCCGAGGGCCGGCCACTGGTGTTGCTCGCCTACGCCTGCGGCTTCGCCATGGTGGCCCTCTTCCACGGTCTCGACGAGACCCTCGGTGTCGTCGCCGGCGTGCTCAACGTCGTCTTCGGCATCTACTTCTGCCGGCACCTCGGGTTCGCGGTGGCCGCCGCCCGCTGGGCCGAGCGGGACATGCTGGCCGCCGACGTCGGGCTGTCCACCTACACGCCCACGGTCGCGGTCTTCGTCGGCTGCAAGAACGAGGAGCTCGTCGTCGACGGGATGGTCACCGCGCTGCTCGCGCTCGACTACCCGGCCGACCGGCTCACCCTCGTCGTCGTCGACGACGGCTCGGACGACAGCACCGGCGCCCGGCTGGACGCGTGGGCCGCCCGCGAGCCGCGGCTGCGGGTGCTGCACCGGCCGCCGGGCTCCGGCGGCGGGAAGTCCGGCGCGCTCAACGACGCCCTCCACCTGGTGGACGCCGAGGTCGCCGTGGTCTTCGATGCCGACCACGAGCCGGAGCCGACGGCGCTGCGCCGTCTCGTCCGCCACTTCCGCGACCCGGTCGTCGGCGCGGTGATGGGGCGCTGCGTCATCCGCAACGGCCGCGACTCGCAGATGGCCTCGACGGTCTTCGTCGACTTCCTCTCCGGCTACCTGGTCAACGAGTACGGCCGGCAGGCGCTGTTCGAGCTGCCCGCGTACGGCGGGGCCAACTGCGCGGTGCGGATGTCCACGCTCCGCGCGCTCGGCGGGTGGAACCCGCACACGGTCACCGAGGACACCGACCTGACGCTGCGGGTGCTGCTGGCCGGCCAGCGCGTCCGGTACGACCTCTCCGCCGTCGACTTCGAGGAGGCGGTGGTCAGCGCCCAGCGCTTCTGGAAGCAGCGGTACCGCTGGGCCCGGGGCCACCAGAAGTGCTTCCGCGACTACTGGCGCCCGCTGATGCGGTGCCCGCACCTGTCGCTGGTCGAGAAGGTCGAGACGACGCTCTTCCTGCTCGTCTACCACGTGCCGCTGCTCAGCGGGATCGGCCTGCTGCTGACCGTGCTGCGCGCCTTCGGCATCGGCGACCTGCCGATCGTCGCGCTGCTGCCGTTGTCGATGCTGCTCTTCGTCGGCCCCCTGGCCGAGCTGTCCGTGGGGCTGCTCATCGGCCGGGTGGAGCGGCGGGCCGCCTGGCGGCTGCTCGGCTTCCTGCCCGCGTTCGCGCTGTCCATCTGGATCACCACCCGCGCCTACGTCGACGGCATGCTCGGCCGCCCCTACACCTGGGTGAAGACCTCCCGGTCGGGCGCGACGTCCACGGTCACGGTGGACCCGCCGGTGGTCGCGCCCGCCGGGACGGCGTCCTGATGGCGACCGCCGTCGCCGTGGCCCCGCTCCCGCGCGGCCGGCACCGGTACCGCCGTCCCCGGCGCAGTGGCCGGCGCCTCGTCCCGGTGCTGCTGGACCTGGGCCTGGCGGTGGTCATCTGCGCCGTCGGCTTCCGATACGGCGCCGGGTTCCTGCAGGTGCACGAGGCCCGGTGGGTCGCGAACGTGCTGATGTTCCTCGGCGTGGACTCGGTGTCGGCGTCCCTGGAACGGCACGTCCTGGTGTTCCGCCCCGACGGCGAGATCATCCTGGCCGAGGTCACCGAGTCCTGCTCGTCGATCCTGTCGGTCCTGGGTCTCACCGCGCTGACCGCCGTCGTCCTGCGCGGCCGGCGCCAGCACGCGGTCGCCGGGCTCGTCGTCGCCGTCGCCGCCCTGCTGGTGCTCAACCACGTCCGGCTGGCCGGCAGCACCGTCGCCGGCCTGGTGTGGGGCACCCCCGCGCTGGTCCTCTTCCACGACTGGGTGGGCACCGTCTGGAACCTGGCGGCCACCCTCGGCGGCTTCCTGCTCATGGTCTGCATCACGCTGCCGACCGCGGAGCGGGCCGAGCAGGACGTCGCCGGCCGGCACACGGCCCGCCGTCCCGACAGCTGGGCGCGGCCCGGCCTGGGCTACCGGCTGGCGGACGGCGACGTGCGCGTCGTCTCCCGTCGGGTCAACCTCGCCGGCCTGATGCACCGCTACGTGCTCCCGCGCCGGGTCTCCCGGTGGATGGGGGCGCGCCGGGAGGCGGGGCGCATCGACTACCGGATCGGGCACCTGCCTCCCGTCGAGCGGGCCGCACGGGTCCGGGCGCTGGCCGGCGACGGGCTGGGCGCACACGCCGCCTCCCTGGTGGCGGTGGCGACCTACGACGACGACCCGGCCGTGCTCGATGCCCTCGCCGAGGCGATCGCGGCCCGGCAGTGGGAGCCGGTGACCAACCACCGGGTGGGCGCCCTGCGGCTGTGGGCGCGGGGCTGGCTGTTGCAGCGCTCGGAGCGGGACGCCGCCCCCGGACCCGCCGTCGCGGCGCCCGAGCCGGCCACCGACCGGCTGCCGCCCACCGCCGTCCGCCCCGCCCTCCGACCGCCGACCCCCCGGCCGCGCAGCTCCGCCCCCACCCCCGCCCCGACGACCCAGGACGACCGATGACCCCCTCCCTGCCCCAGCCCCGCCCGCCCGCGGCTGCTCCGCCGCCGCTCGCCGACCCGACCGACGGTCCCGCCGTGCTCGTGACCGGCGCCGGTGGCCCGGCCGGCGTGGCGGTGGTCCGCCGGCTGGTCGCCCTCGGCCACCGGGTCGTCGCCGCCGACGCCGATCCCGCCGCCGCCGGGGGAGCGCTCGCGCACGTGCGCGTCACCGTGCCCCGCGGCGACCACCCCCGCTTCGTCGACGCGCTCATCGCGGTCTGCACCGACTCCGGGGTCGACGCGCTGGTCGGCACGGTCGCCGAGGAGCTGCCGTACCTGGCCGCCGGCGCCGGCCGGCTGACCGCGGCCGGCGTCGCCACCTGGCTGCCCCCCGTGGCCGCGGTGGCCCTGTGTTGCGACAAGGCGGCCTTCGCCCGGGCCATGGCGGCCGCCGGCGTGCCGCACCCGGCGACCGCCACTTGCGCCGCCGAGGTCGCCGGCGTCCCCGGCCCGTGGGTGGTCAAGCCGCTGGCCGGCCGGGGCAGCCGCGGCGTCCGGCTGCTCGACGACCGGGACACGGTGGTCGCCGCGCTCTGCGAGGACGCCGGTCTCATCGCCCAGACCCGCCTCGCGGGCCGCGAGTTCACCGCCGATGCCCTGGTGGACCGGGACGGCGCGCTGCGCGCGGCCGTGCCGCGGTGGCGGGAGGAGACCAAGGCCGGGATCTCGGTGAAGGGCCGCACCTTCGAGTCCCGGGCGGTGACCGACGTCGTCGCCGCGGCGCTGGCCGCCGTCGGGCTCACCGGGCCGGCCAACGTGCAGGGCTTCGTCGCCGACGACGGCGCCGCAACCGTCGTGGAGATCAATCCGCGCTTCTCCGGAGGCCTGCCGCTCACGCTCGCGGCCGGGGCGGACGTCGTCGGCGCGTACCTGTCCGGTGTCCGTGGCGCCCCGGTACCGGAGCTGTCCTTCCGGCCGGGCGTGGCGATGAGCCGCTACTTCGCCGAGACCTACACCAGCGACGACGGCAGCCCCGTCGTCGACCCCTGCGCGCCCGCGGCGGTGACCGCGTGACCGAGCTCGCGAGGTCACGGAACGGGCAGGGCAGCCGCAGCCGGCACGTCCTGGTGCCGTTCGGCACCCGGCCCGAGGTGGTCAAGCTGGCCCCGGTCGTCGCCGCCCTGCGGAGCGCCGGTCACCGGGTGAGCGTCGTCGACACCGGCCAGCACACCGACCCGGAGATGGGCGCGCAGCTGCAGGCTGCGCTCGGCCTCGTCCCCGGGCACCGCTTCGGGCTGCCGACCGACCCGGCCGGCCGGACCGGCGCCCTGCACGCCGACGCGTTCCGGGCGTTCCGCCTGTTCGCTCCCGACCTGGTGCTCGCCCTCGGCGACACCAACACCGTGCCGGCCTACGCGCTGGCCGCCCGAGCCGCGGGGGTGCCCTTCGCCCACCTCGAGGCCGGGCTGCGCAGCCTCAACCCGCGCAGCGTCGAGGAGGTCAACCGCCGGGTCGCCGCCGCGGTCGCCCAGCTGCACTTCGCGCCGACCAAGCGCGCCGCGGCCTTCCTGGCCGACGAGGGGGTCGCCGCGGAGCGCGTCTTCGTCGTCGGCAACCCGGTCATCGACACGCTCGTCGCCCGTGGCGTCCGTCGGGTGCCGCTCGCCGAGCGGTCCGGCGTGCTGGTCACCGCGCACCGGCCGACCAACGTCGACGACCCGGTCCGCCTGGCCCGTCTCGTCGGCGTGGTGCGGGCGCTGGCCGAGCAGGTGGGGCCGGTGACCTTCCCGGTGCACCCCCGCACGGCGGCCCGCCTGTCGGACACCGGCCTCGGTACGCAGCTGGAGCACCCGGGCGTGAGGCTGACCGGCCCCGTCTCGTACGACGTCCTCCTGGCCGCGCTGGCCACGGCGCGGTTGGCGGTCACCGACTCGGGCGGCATCCAGGAGGAGGCCGCCTACCTCGGCGTCCCAGTGGTGGTGCTGCGCGGCTCGACGCCGCGCTGGGAGGGGGTGGAGGCGGGGACGACGACCCTCGCCTCGCTGGCCGACGACCGGGCGGCGGCCGCGGTGCTGTCCGCCGCGGCCGGGCACACCAGCCCGGAGGGGCAGGAGCGGGCCGCGACGGCGCCGTGCCCGTACGGCGACGGCACGACCGGGCCGCAGGTGGCCGCCGTCCTCGCCGACGAGCGCACCGACGCTCTGCTGGCCCTCGACGAGCCGGACTTCACCGACGGTCGGCTGCCGTGGTGACGGGACCCGCGCCGCTGGGTGTGGTCGTCGACCTCGACGACACGCTCTACCCGCAGGCCGACTACCTCGCCTCCGCCGCTGCCGCGGTCGGGGTCGCGGCGGGCCACGCGGGGCTGGACGGCGCGGCCGTGCACGCCGCGCTGCGGAAGGAGCTCGCCGCGGGGTCGGACGCCGGGGGCACGATCGACCGGGCGCTGCTCGCGGTGGGCGTGCCGGCGTCGTCCCTGTCCGCCCTGGTGCCACCGCTGGTGGCGGCGTTCACACAGCACACGCCACCGCGGCTGTCGCCGTACCCGGGCGCCGAGGAGGCGCTGTGCGCGCTGGCCGCGGCCGCACCGCTGGCCTGTCTCACCGACGGCAACCCGGCCATCCAGGCGGCGAAGGTGGCCGCGACCGGCCTGGGGCGCCTGCTGCCGGTCGTCGTCGTCACCGACGCCCTCGGCGGGCGCGCCGTCCGCAAGCCGCACCCGACCGGCCTCGTCGCCGTCGCCGCGCGGCTGGGACTGCCGCCCGACCGGCTGCTGGTGATCGGCGACCGCCCGGGCAAGGACGTCGCCGTGGCGGCCGCCGTCGGCGCCCGCGCCGTCCGCATCCGGCAGGGCGAGTACGCCACCGCCCCCGACGAGCCGCGCGCCTGGGCGGTCACCGACACCTTCCCCGCCGCGGCCGAGCTCGCCCTGGGTCTGCTCGGGGCCGACGCGGCGGCGCTGTCTCCGGGATGACCTCACCCCTCCGGGGGAGATCGCGCTGTCGGTTCTACAGCGCGAGCCCGGGGATGCCGATGCGTCCCCGACGGGCGGATCGGCCGCCCCGGACACGAGGACGCATGTCATGGACGGCCGCAAGAGGTCTTCGAGGGCACGGCGCGCTGGCGCGCGTGTCACCCGTGCCGCGCTGGTCGCGGTCATCGCCGCGGTGGGGCTGCTCGCCGCACCCGGCACGGCGTCGGCCAACTGGAAGGTGCAGCCGATCCTGGACTGCCACGTGGAGAACCAGGACGGCTCCCGGACGCTCGTCGTCGGATACACGAGCTACACCAGGGACGGGTGGCGCATCCAGCACGGCAAGAAGAACGGCCTGTTCCCGTCGCGGCTCCAGGGCGTGCAGCCGACCGTCTTCGAATCGGGCACCGTGCACGGCGCCTTCACGGTTCGCGTGACCGCGGCCGAGCTCGGCGCGGGGGCGCGGTGGGAACTCGACGGCTATGTCCTCGACTTCGCGGCCGCCTCCGGCACCTCCCCGGCCTGCCCCTCGTCGACGGAGCTGCCGGAGGAGGGCAACGGGACCGGGCCGGCGATCGGGCTGGTGGCGGCTGGGATGGTCGGCGCGGTGCTGGTGCACCGGGCGAACCGGCGGGCTCGTGCGCTGGCTGGGGCGGGCCGCTCCGATGCGTAGGGTCCTGGCGGTCGGGGCGCACCCCGACGACATCGAGCTGGGGTGTGGCGCCACTCTGCTCGCGCACGCCGCGGCCGGGGACGCGGTGACGATGCTCGTGATGACCGGCGGCGAGAACGGCCCGGGGGACGACGCCGCGGTCGTGGGTCGCCGGGTCGAGCAGGAGCAGGCGGCGCGGACGCTGGGCGCCCGGCTGCTCTGGGGCGGGCTGCGGGACTGCACGGTCGTTCCGGATGCGGCGACGGTCGCGGTGGTGGAGCGCGCGCTGCGGGAGACCGACGCCGACGTGGTGTACGTGCATGCACCGGAGGACAGTCATCAGGACCACCGGGCGGTGGCGGCGGCGACGTTGTCGGCGGCGCGCCGACTGTCGCGAGTCATGCACTACCAGAGCCCGTCGACGCTGACCTTCACCC
This sequence comes from Geodermatophilus sp. DF01-2, assembly GCF_004571065.1. Classification (GTDB taxonomy): domain Bacteria; phylum Actinomycetota; class Actinomycetes; order Mycobacteriales; family Geodermatophilaceae; genus Geodermatophilus. Next base: position 2,145 of record NZ_SPQN01000020.1, on the reverse strand, counting down.
CGACGACGTTCGTGGACGTGACGGCGTATCTGTCGGGGAAGTTGGCGGCGCTGGGCGCGCACGCCTCGCAGGTGGAGATGTCGGCGATGGTGGAGCCGGACGCGGTGGTGGCCTCGGCGAGGCACTGGGGTGCACAGGCGCGGATCGGTTACGCCGAGGCCTTCGCGCCGACCCGGATGGTGATCGACCTGATGCCCACCCCGCGTCGCCCGGCGGCCGAGGTGCCCGATGCCTACCGGCTGACCCTGTCGGCCTCGCTGGCGGCCACGAGCCGCTGACGTCCCTCCCGCGTAGCCCGGTGCTCGAGACCGGTACTTCCGTCCCGAGCACCGGCCTCGAGCCGTTACCCGCCCCCATCTCGAGCCGGGTGCCCGGTTCGGCTCCCTCTCGTGCACCCGGCTCGTGCCGGTGACCAGCCCGTTCTCCGCCGCGCGGCTTGCGACTGTCGTCGCTCGAACGTATGATCGAGGGCATGGACGGCGGGACGCAGACCGGCACTCCGGGTGCTGGCGCGCCTGCCGTGGGGTGGGCGTCGGGGCCGCTGGGGGTGGTGCAGGCCGCGTCACGGGAGATCGCCCGGGCCACGGCGGTGCGGGCGCGGGCGGTGGCGGAGTTCGCCGCCTCCCGGCCGGCGTCGGCGGATCGGGCGCAGGGTGAGCGCGGTGCGATGAGTGCCGAGCGGTGGGCGGCGCGGGCCGAGGTGTTGCGCCCGATCTCGGAGTGGGCCACGCCGGAGGTGGCGATCGCGCTGAACCTGACCCGGCAGGGCGCCGAGCGGCTGCTGGCCGAGTCGCTGATCCTGGTGCACCGGCTGCCGGCGACGCTGGCGGCGCTGGAGGCCGGGGTGCTGCACGCCGGGCATCTGTGGCATCTGATCGACAAGGTCGCCCCGGTCGCCGACGACGTGGTGCGGGCGGAGGTCGAGGCCGAGCTGATCGCCTGGATGGGCCGGCGGCAGACGGTCACCTCGCCGGCGCAGCTGGGGGACAAGGCCCGCCGGATCGTCGCCCAGCGCGACGCGGCCGCGGCGGCGCGGCGGTTGGCCCGGGCGCTGACGGAGCGGGGGATCTCGTTGCGGCCGGAGCGGGCCGAGGGGATGGCCGCGCTGACCGTGGTGTGCACGATGCCCGAGGCGCGGGCGCTGCACGCCGCGCTGGTGCGGTACGCCGACGCGCTGGCCGACGACCCCGACGGTCCGGACGGTCCGGAGGGGTCGGAGGGGCCGGTGCGGACGCGGGGGCAGAAGATGGTCGACGCGCTGCTGGACCTGGTGCTGCGCCCCGGTGAGACCGACCTGCCGCCGGTGCGGGTGCTGCTGTCCGTCGTGGCGTCGGTGGGCACGCTGCTGGGTGGGGACGCTCCGGCGGAGGTGGATGGGGAGCTGGTGCCCGCGGAGATGGCCCGCCAGCTGGTGCGCGCCTTCGCCGGCCTGGGCCGGGTTTCCACACCTGCTGCGACGGACGCCGCCGATCCGGCGAACCCGACGGAGCCCGCCGACCCGGCCGCCCCGGCCGAGTCCGCTCCGGCCGGTTCGGGCGTTGGGGTCGATGAGCCGGTCGACGCCTCGGAGGAGGACCCGGCCGGTCTGGGCGCCGAGGCCGGCGAGCCGGTCGGCGCGCCGGAGGAGGAGCCGGCCGGCTCGGGCGGTAAGGCCGATGAGCCGGTGAACGCCCCGGACGAGCACCCGGTCGGCCCGGGCGCCGAGGCCGTGCCGACCGGGCCGAGCGACTGGTTCGACGATCCGGCGTGGTGGGCCGAGGCCGAACGCCGGATCGCCGCCGGTGACTTCTCCGGCGCCGGGCTGCCCGGCTGGTCGGCGTTCCTCGGGGATGCGGTCGAACCCGGCGAGCCGTACCGGTCGGAGACCATCCACCCGCCGGACTGGGTCACCGATCCGGTCGAGCGGGCGGAGTGGATCGCCGCCGGGCAGGAGTTGGAGTGGAGCCTGGACCTCCAGCCGGCGATCCCGGCTCGACCTCCGCACGCCGGGCCGCCACCGCAGGCCGCATCCCCGGACGCCGACCCGCCGCCGCACGCGGCCGGGCCGCCACCGCCAGATGCCGACCGGCCACCGTCGGATGGTTGGTGGGCGGCCGCCGACCGCGCGGTGGACGACGCCGGGGCCGCGGTGCACGCCGCGCGGTT
>NZ_SPQN01000190.1 GCF_004571065.1 Geodermatophilus sp. DF01-2 | reverse complement strand
CTGACAACGTGTTGAGAAAGCAATTAGGCGGCGCGTGCCGGTTGCCAGGGACGGCGGCCGGGTGCAGGCGCGAGTCGGCGGGCCATCAATCCGATCATGGCCCACTTGATCATCGCTTCGGAGTGCGCGGGCAGCCGTTCGTAGTCTCGGCTCATCCGACGATGGCCGGTGATCCAGGCATGCGTGCGCTCGACCACCCAGCGACGGGGTAGCGGCACGAAGCCTTGCTGGCCGACCAGCTTGGCCACCACCTGCACCAGGATGCGCAGTGCCCGGGAGGCGAAGTCCTGGGCTCGGCGGCTGTAGGCGGCATCGGCCCAGACCAGCACCAGCGAGGGCATGACCATCTTCGCCCGGTCCAGCACCCGGATGCCACCGTCGCGATCTTGCACGCTGGCCGCGGTTACCAGCACCACGATGAGCAAGCCCATGGTGTCGACCACCAGGTGCCGCTTGCGGCCGTTGACCTTCTTGCCCGCGTCCCAGCCGCGGGAGTTCTTGCCGACGGTCGCCGCACCGGGCACCGTCTGGGAGTCCACCGCGCCGGCCGAGGCCATCGGATCCCGGCCGGCGGCATCGCGCACCGCGTCGCGCAGCGCGTCGTGGATCCGGTCGGTGGTGCCGTCGGCGGCCCACCGGGAGAAGTAGAAGTAGACCGTCTCCCACGGCGGAAAGTCGTGCGGCAGCTGCCGCCAGGAACAACCGGTCCGGTCCACGTACAAGATCGCGTCGACGATCCGGCGGCGGGAGTACTTGGGTGGACGCCCGCCGCGGGTGCCACGCCCGCGGGTGCTGAGCACCGGCACCAGCGGCTCGATCAGCGCCCACTGCGCATCGGTCAGGTCCGAGGGGTAGGCCGGGGAAGAGCCCATGTCCCACCCTGGCGCACAACACCGAACCTGTCAGCCCGCTTTCTCAACACGCTCTGA